>JAFVTX010000026.1 GCA_017503015.1 Fibrobacter sp.
GAAATGCTTCGGTGCTTTCTTTTTTGATGTCTGTTGAACTTATATATTCTAGGTTGTTCTCGCCATTGTATTTAAGAATGTCTTCTTTAAAAAAGAACGAAAAAGTTGATGTTTTTGCTGTTGCTGGGTCTTTGTTTATGGTTGATGCTCGTAAGTTTGCAGAAAAAAAATTATATGACGAAAATATGTTCCTGTATTTTGAAGAATTTGTACTTGGAAAAAATTGTCAGCAGGACCGTTATAAAACTGCTTTACTTCCTAAAATTTTTTTCATTCATAATCATTCTGTTTCAATTTCAAAAACATACAGAAGTGTGTTAAAAAAACAATTCATATATTTACAAAGCTATCGTTATGTTCTAAAAAATTATTTCTTGGCAAATTCTTTTCTTTATTTTGCTTCATATGTAATGAGTGGCATATCTTTAATGGAGGTTTTTGTGTGGAGTAATCTATGTAGATTTTATAGGACTGGACGTTGTTAAATGGTTGTTTAAAAGAGTTTGATTTAGGGATTTTCTATATGAAATTTGAAGATTGTTACAGGGCTCTTGAAAAATTAAATGCAGAGTATTTAAAGCTCGAAAATTCTTCAGAACTGAAAGTAGGTAAGATTATTAAGGTCGTGTTATCTATGAATGTTTGGAGAATATATGCGTGTGTTGTTTCTGCCATAAGGGCGAGAAAAATTAAGAATGTTGAGCTTTCGTCATCTGTGGCTTACTCTCGTGGTGCTTTTGTTGATGACGATAAGAAAGTTGCTGTTTATAGCTGTATCACTGGAAAGTATGATGTTATGTCAAGCCCTTTGTTAATTGATGATCAACTTGACTATTATTTAATTAGCGATGTTGACTCGAAAGTTGATTCCGTGTGGACGCATCTCTCAATTCCTTTGGATGCTACAAAATATGGTGGCGGAATGGTGAACCGTTTTTGTAAATTGAATCCTTGGATTTACTTTCAAAATTATGATTATTCGATTTATGTAGATGGAAATATTGAGATAGTTTCTGATATCCGTAGTCTGTGCTCTTTGGCTAGAGACTCAAAAATAGGTATTGCTATGCATTTACATGACTCTCGTGATTGTGTTTATAAAGAACGAGACGTCTGTAAATTATATAAGCGAGGTAATGCTGAAGCAATTGATAAACAACTAAATAAATTTCGTGCAGAGGGGTTTCCTGAGCATTTTGGTATGGTTGAAGCAACTATAATTATTGTTGACCTGAAAAATGAGACGGCTAAGAAAATTATGTCTGCTTGGTGGAGCGAATTGGAATGTTCTAATAGTGGCCGTGATCAAATTTCTTTTCCTTATGTGTTATGGAAAAACGGTTATAGGATAGAAGATGTTGGCTGTTTAGGCAATAATCGACGAAAAAATCCGAAGTTTAGGACAAAGTCACATGGTGGGTGATGAAATATGAATATATTGATATATGTAAATTCTTTAGATGGAGGTGGTGCTGAACGAGTTGCGGCATTATGGGCCAAAGGTTTTTTTGAGAACCATCATAATGTAAGCATTGCTGTCAATTATATAAATTCTATCTCGCATTATGAAGTACCTGATGGTGTGAGAATTTATCGTCCATTTGCTGTCTATGATTCTCTACAGAAAATTTTTCCATGCTTGTTATGGGATCAGATATTTAGTCGCATCTATAATTTTGTTTCTGAAAAGGTCAAGAGACACCTTTTGGGAAAGATTTTGTCTAAAGTGAACCCAGAAATAATTATAGTTGTTTTGCCAGAGTTGTATGATCGGATAAGGACTGCTCAAAACATATGTAATAAAAAAATTTTGACTATTGTAACGGATCATAATTCTTATGAAAGGCCTGATAATGCGCCTTTTTCACCATTACAGTTAGAATTAAAATTTAAGAAATGCTATGAATATGATTATTTAACTGTGCTAACTAAGGTTGATCAATCTATATTATTGAAGACGATGAAAAAATCTTTTATGAATAAGGTCTCGGTTCTTCCGAACCCACTATCGTATGAGCCCTCAAATGATGTTCCGCCTAAAGAAAAGATTGTTCTAGCCGTGGGACGATTAAATGTGTGGTTCTGCAAAGGGTTTGACTTGTTATTAAAGGTATGGGCAAAAATTAGTAAGGATTTCCCAGACTGGAAATTAGAAATTGCAGGTAATGGTGATAAAACTTTTTTATTGAAAATTTGCGAGAAATTGAATATTACAAATAGTGTTGTTTTTTTGGGATATGTAAATGTTAAAGAATACTATGAGAAGGCTTCAATTTTTGTTATGAGTAGCCGCTATGAAGGCTTTGGGATGGCTCTTACTGAAGCTATGAGTCAAGGTTGTGCGTGTGTGGCTTGTGATTATAATGGTCGCCAACGTGAAATTATAGAGAATGAGTCACAAGGGTTGATTTGTAATCCAGATGACGAAAGTTCGATTGAAAGCGCATTGCGTAGAGTCCTTTCTGATGAGGGGTATCGTTTTTATATACAAAAAAATGCTATTGAACGATCTAAATATTATGGTTTGTCAAATATAATGAATTGTTGGAATGGAATATTTAAGAAAATAGGTCTGGTGTAATCTGTATAAAAGGCTCGTTAATATTAAAAAGGATGATAAATATGAAAGTTGGTGTTGTAACGTATTCTAGCACAATAGATAATTATGGACAGGTTTTACAATATCTAGCCACACAAGAATTTCTAAAGGATTTTGATTTTGATGTTTTTTTATTACGAGAAAAAGTAAATAATCCCTTGTGGAAACGTTTGCTTAGACCTTTATATTATTTTATAAAAAATATTATTTTACGTAAAAGATTAGATTCTGAATTCAAACAAAAAAGAATGAAATTTAAGAAATGGCATTCTATTTCCGATAAAATGGAAAAAAAACATCCAAGACATTTTGAAGAGTTTCGAAAAAAAAATTTTAAGATTGTTGAAGACGATGGATCGTATTTTTATAATGCTAAATTTGATGCTTTTTGTGCGGGAAGTGATCAGATTTGGTCTGAGTCTCCGTTTTATTATTTTTTGAGGTTTGCCCCAAAAGAATGTATTCGCTTTAGTGTTGCGTCTAGTGTGGGTCATCGTCCAATTACAAATGAATTTGTAAATGATGTTAAGGAAGATCTATCCCTTTTTTCTTTCATTACTGTACGAGAAAAGAATGGAGTTGAACTTTGTCGAAAGGCTGGGCGTTGTGATGCTCATTTAGTTTTAGATCCGACTTTTTTAATATCTAGTGATAGGTATTTTCGTTTTTCTTTGCCGTTGAGAAAAAAACGACCCTATATTTTTTTGTATTTGTTGGGTGCTGATATTTCTGTGTCAGTTGAAGATATTTTTAGTTTTGCTGAAGAGAAAAATATGGATGTGAAATATGTGGCAAGCCAGGGACGATGTGATTCGTTTCCAAAAATATATGCAACTGTAGAGGAGTGGCTGTCATTACTTGTGAATGCTGATTATGTGCTTACAAATTCTTTTCATGGAATGGCGCTTTCCTTAATACATCATAAAAACTTTTTAGTATTTCCAGTTGTAGGTGTTCTTTCTACGCTAAATGGTCGAATAGAAAACATTGCAAGTATATTTGCCTTGACAAGTCGAATATATGATAAATCGATGGAAATACTTTTTGATTCAATAGATTGGTGCGGAGTTGATTCTGTGATTGAAAAAAATAAACAATTTATGAGTTCGTTGATGGGTACATTGGTTCATAAAAAATGCAATCTCAACTTAAAATAGGTGCGTTGCTCTCGTATGTAGTTCTTGCTCTCCAAAACTTGGTGGGCCTGCTGTATACGCCATTTATGCTTCGCATGATGGGCAAGTCGGAGTATGGCCTTTATTCCATTGCTGCGTCTATTATCGCTTATTTGACCATCCTTGATTTGGGCTTTGGTAACGCTATTGTCCGCTATACGGCGAAATTCAGGGCAGAAAATAAAAAAGAAGAACAGTATGAAATGTTTGGAATGTTTTTCTTGCTGTATTGTGGCATCGGCCTGATTGCTTTGTTGGCTGGTGGCGTTTTGTATTGGAATGCGGAAAATATCTTTGACGCTTCGATGACGGTGAATGAACTTTCTCGAACGAAAATCATTCTTGCCTTGATGGTTTTCAATTTGGCGGTTACGTTCCCGTTCGGTCTTTTTGGCTCAATCATTACGGCGTACGAACAGTTTGTTTTTCAGAAAGTAATCGCCATTGTGCGTATCATTTTGAATACAGCGACGATGATCGTCCTTTTGAATTTGGGCTACAAGGCTATCGCCATGGTGGTTGTTGCGACGATTTTCAATGTTTTGACACTTGGTCTAAATTTTTGGTATTGTAAGCATTATTTGAAAATTAAATTGAAATTTGCCAGATTCAAGTGGGACTTTTTGAAAGAAGTCTCGATTTATTCTTTCTGGATTTTCTTGAATGTCATTATGGATCGTATTTATTGGAGCACTGGTCAGTTTGTGCTTGGAGCATACGCTGGCACGGTCGTTGTCGCGGTATTTGCGGTCGCCATTCAGTTGGAACACATGTATATGAGTTTTTCAACGGCCATTAGTGGGGTGTTTTTACCGAAAGTGACGGCTATGGCTGTGCGAGAATCCGATGGTAGGGCGATTTCAGATTTGTTCATCAAGACGGGTCGAATCCAGTATTGTGTGATGATTTTGGTGCTTACAGGGTTCTTCCTTTTTGGTCGACAGTTTATTCGCCTATGGGCAGGCGAGGGCTATGACGATGCCTATATTATTGCGATGCTGTTCTTTGTTCCGTTGACGGTGCCGCTGATTCAGAATTTGGGTATCACGATTTTACAGGCCCGCAATCAGATGAAGTTCCGATCGCTTCTTTATTTGGTTATTTCTCTTGTGAGTCTAGGTGCGCAAATCCCGTTATCCAAGTATTATGGCGGAATCGGTTGTGCTTGTGCTATTGCGGGTGCACTTGTGTTAGGGCAGATTATCGTGATGAATGTGTATTATCAGGTCAAGCAGAAGATTGATATTGTCGGATTCTGGATTGAAATCATAAAGATGTCTATTATTCCTGGTATATTGACCGTGCTGACTTACTACGTTTTGCAGCAATGTGCCCTTGATACGGTTGTGAAACTCGTTGCGGGTATAGTCCTTTATCTTGTGGTTTATTTGCCGCTATTCTTTAAGCTCTCGATGAACGCCTACGAACGCGACTTGATTTTGAAACCGATTAAGAAAATTTTGAAGAGCCGATAGAGTTTGGTCTTATATGGAACAAAAGCGTGAGACATATTATGATTTCTTAAGAGGATGCGCAATCATCTTTGTTATCTTGATACACTCTTTTGCAATTTCTTTTGCTGGCGAAATCTTTCCAGTTCCGTCCGTAATCCTACGAAATTTTTTTAATATTGCTGTTCCTGTTTTTCTTGCTTGTAGCGGTTTCTTTATGGCTCGTAAGCAAATAGATGGAAATAATTATTTGCTGTTTTTTAAGAAACATTTTTTTAGAGTCTATTTACCAGTTCTCTTTTGTTCAATTCCGCTATTTGCGATAGACATTGCCTGTGATCGAAGTGTGTTAAAGAGCGTATTTCTATTATTTTTTTGTGGCTACTCGGTTTATTATTTCGTTGCTGTAATTATTCAATGTTATCTTTTGTTGCCTTTCCTGAATTTACTTTATAATAAAGGCAAAAATGTGTATGTCGTTGTAATGGTCTGTTCTTTATTGCTCTCGGTTTGCGGATGGTTTGTTAAGTCTTATGTTCTGCCCAAATTAGGAATGTCGCTACCGTTAATTGCTTATGCGGGTGGTTTTTGGATGTGGAGTGTTTTCTTCATATTTGGTTATTATTTGGGACGAAAAAAAGAACGAATTTACCCTATAAGATTATGGATTTTGTTGTCCTTTTTGTCTTTTGTTTTATGTATTTTCGAAAGTTTGTTTTTGGATAAATTGGGTTATGGTATTGGTGTGGGGCAGAAACCATCGGCAATGCTATTTTCATTTTGTTTAATTCCCCTTTTGTTTTCTGAAAAAATCAAAGATACTTTTGATAATTTAAATTGTAAAGGAACGATCTTTTTAAGTTCCATCGGGTTTTACTCTTTTGGGATATACCTAATTCATTGCTATGTTCTTTTGGCTTACCGCATTGCTGTAAAAAAATGTTTACACGCTCCCGTGGACGGATATTTGCAATGGGTTTGTCTGACAACAGCTGTTTTAATGATTTCCTATGGTTTTCTTTGGGGAATGAAAAAGTTTTTTCCGCGGTTGACTAGGGTTTGTTTAGGAGTTTAGCGTGAATATCCCCGTTCAGAACTGTTCCTCCTGTGCGGCTTGTGCCAATGTCTGCGCCCGTAGCGCGATTTCTATGCAGTTGGATGTCGAGGGCTTCTACCGCCCCGTCATAGATGCTGAAAAATGCGTGCAATGCGGAGCTTGTGAACGGATTTGCCCATGGAACAAGCCTGTCGAAAACCCGAATGTCGCGGATGTTTCGCCGAAAACGGTGGCCGCCTACGCGAAGGACGAGTCTGTCCGTCTGCTGTCTTCCAGCGGCGGAATCTTCACCGTATTGGCGGAACGTGTCCTGGATGACGGCGGGGTAGTGGCCGGTGTTGCTCAGACTGCTCCGACCCGTTTCGGGCACATCATTGTTGACAACAAGGCGGACTTGGAAAAACTGCGCGGATCCAAGTATGTGCAGGCCGATGTCGGGCTCGTGTATCGCGAAGTCCGTAGTTTGCTCAAGGCAGGGCGCAAGGTTCTGTTCTCTGGGACGCCCTGTCAGGTGGCGGGCCTTTATGCGGTACTTGGCAATGCTGCCGCCTCTGCTGACCTGTTTACGGTGGATATTGTGTGCCACGGCACGCCCAGCGTGAAGGTCTTCGAGAAATACGTCCGGGAAATGGAGAAAACGGGCAATTCTGCTCTGGACGGCGTCAATTTCCGCGACAAGTCGGAAGGCTGGAGCGGCTATGCGCTGCTGCATCGTTTCAGGTCCGGAAAATACGTATCTGTGCATCATGGCCGCTCGAAATACATGCGCCTGTTCCTGAGCCGCATTTGTCAAAATGTCTCCTGCGATGACTGCCATTACCGCAAACTCCCCCGGATTGCCGACATCACCCTGGGCGACTACTGGGGCATATCCAGGTATCACCCCGAAATGAACGACAACAAGGGAACATCGGTTGTTCTGCTGAATACTACTCCGGGTAGTATGCTGTTCGAATCCGTCGCCGACAAGGTCGTCCAATGTGACTCCAAGGTCGAATACGCCATTGCCGGTAACCCCTGCATCGTCTGCTCCAGTACGCCGCACCCCAAGCGCGCCGAATTCTTCGCCAACCTGGACAAATACACCCTCGACCAGCTGATAAAGATGTATTGCCCTTTCCCGTCACCCCTCAAGCGGGTGTATATCCGGATGCGTGGGCTGCTCGGGCGGGTCAAGCGGAAAATTGCGGGGTAGGAAGGGCTTTTCCATATTTCTGCACCCGCGTTAGGGATCGAAGCCCGAAGGGCCGGGAGGACCGCTGGTGTCCCGCGCTCGGCCCTCTAGGCGGGGGAACCGTGGGGTGAGACCGCAATTTTATACCGCCCTTCTTTTTGGCGTTTTTAGGTCATTTTGTGAGTATAATCCTTTAGGTCAATGCATATAACACTGATGTTATTCTTGTATTTGCCTATTATTCCTTGCTGCAATTCTTTTTGAAGTTTGTCAGGGTCTTTTTTGAAACAGAAAACCAAATAAACGCCATTATTAACGTGGGTGTGCTCTAGGTATTTTGTTATAAGTTGTTCACTTACAGCCGTTTTTAATTTTGGATGTTTATCGACTTTGCATTCTACACGAACTGTGTATTCGTCCATCTCTTTCCATTTAATGTTAATGTCAACACGGTTGTCGCCAATATGCTGCTCGCGTGTTGCTGTCGCAATCCTGCCATATCGATCACGCCAGCGTTGAACGATGATATCGCGACATTTGTTTTCATCACCATTGGTTAACGCAAATATTTCTTTTTGATTGTCTTCTCCGTTTTCTACGTCATCTTTGATAGACTGAAGTTTTTCGCTCACATCTATCCAAAAGTCACGGTCGTTTGAGAATGTTTTACTAAAAAACAATTCTTTTGCTTGCCTTATGTCAATTGCCTCAATGGAATCTTTGTCGTTATTTTTTGTTTTTAATTCGTATATCTTGCTTTGAATACGGTTTGTCCAATAATCATTCGGATGTCTATCTTTGAGATCTTCCAAAATTTTTACCCATTTGTGGTCGTCCATTTGGTTCCACATTGTATGGTTGACAAACCAAGCGCACATGTCTTGTGAAGACTGGATTCCTGAATGAAATCCAAGTACTTGCTCATTATTGAATGTGGATAGAAAGATATTTACCAACTTAAAACAGTTTTCTGATGAAAGGTTTTTATATACGTTTTTGCTTTGATCAAGCATGTTAAATAGCAAAATGGCTTCATTGATGGACCAATTGTCGGAACCATTATGAAATTTTAGGATTAGACTTGTTGTTTTGTCAATATCTTCATTTATTATCCCCATTTCTTTAATTAGGTTACTTGGTAATGTGAGTGCGTATCTGTCAATTATATTCTTGAATAATGTGATTGCGCAATCTTTTGCTGAAGATGAAAAGAGCCCATATGTCAAATCTTTTATTTTGCTTAAACATTCATTTTTTTGCCATTTATTTTCTAATTCCGAAATGATTTTTGAAAAGATCTGTTCTTTTTCAGGGAGGTTGTAGTGGATGATCTTTTTCAAATACTTCTCTATCAGGGAGGCTGTTTTATCTGGATTCTCTTTCTCAATAACATCACAGAAAGAATTCTTTTTTATGTTGCCGATTCGTTTCTGTAGTAAGGCTGAAATGTAAAGATAATCCTTAATACTTTTAGGGTGGATAGATTTGTATTCTTTGGTAGAGTTGAGACAAAGACAGGCATAATATAGTTCGTCTATATTTCGACCTGCTCTAGGAGCGTGTTGCGCCAAGGATTCTAATGATAGGTATTCTTTATATGGCGATTTTTCGATGATTTTTAACAGATTCTTTTTCATTAATTCAAGAATCTGCTGGTATGTTTTTTTTGTTAGGCCTACTGATTCCTCTTTGAAGCTATTGTTAAAAAGATAATGCGGTGTTATGTATAAGAAGAAATTCCAGGCATTCTTTTTTTGTTCATCCGTTAATTTGTTGAATTTTGTTTCGTTATCTTTAATGATGTTCTGTAATCTTTCTTTGTGCTCGGCCTGGATTTTTTTACCTTCCAATTCAATTTTGGCTATTTCAGGGTCTTTTTTCCAATATTTTTTCCAAAAATCTACTAGGCCATACTGTTTTGCTAATGCTGTACAGTGTTTTTTTGCAATTTTTGTTGTATCCTTCTTGCATCGCATTCCCTCGTATATCTTCCGGAGCAAGCATTTTTTTGCGGGGAACTCAGTTTTCTTTTGAATCATTTTACTCAAAATTTCGTAGTTTTTTTGAGGTAAAATGGAATTCTCTAAGTGTCGAAGGCCAAATTCTTTTTTCCAACATTCGCTAATGTGGTTATCATCTTGTGGAAGAATGAACTCGATAAATCGGACATAGAATTTCTGTTTTGTTTTCTCGTCCCATTGTTTTATTTTTTTAGAGATATTGCTCCAGGCATTTTCGGAAAAGGATATGTCAATTTCGTTGTGCTGTAGTAATATGCTAAATGCGTCTTCCGCGGTTTCCTTTGTCATCATTTCATAATAGAAATCACCGACAAAACATTCTAAATCATAGGCTCGCCGGGTTTCTCGCCTCAATTTTTCAGAATCTGCGTCGAAAATCTTCGAAACGATAACTTTTCTGTGTTCGTATGATATTGGCTTTCTTAAATATGAAAAATGACCATGATGTATGTCGGATGTTTCTTTATATTTCTTTATGTAGTCTATAATTTCATTGTATTTAATTTTTGATGGGTAAAGATATCCGATGGCTTCGTCCAATATTTCGTCATCGTAATCCATTATCTCTTCGTTATAGATTTTTTCTATAATATTTTTCAGGTATGTACTATTGTTTTTTAATAACGGCAAAAGTTGTTTCTTGTACATATCCTTGAGATTTGAATCGCAAATCATTGAATGTGCAAATTTCTGTAGATCTTTTGAAGGCGTAATGGCCGATTGCATTAAATCGCTTAGCAAGAATAGGTAATGATTATCATCATTTTTAGCAGATTTGTATTCTGTTATGAGAAAATCGTCTAATTTGGGCTCATAGAATGTATTTGGTCCGTAATTACGGCCAATGGAAAGAAAATAAGGTGATTCCTTCGCGAAGGTCCTTATTCCCTGCAGAACATTTCTCTTGTTGCTAATGCTGAAAAGAGAATTATCCCCATAAATGTACTGCCCGTAAGGGTCGACTTCGAATAATTCCGGGCTTTCTGTAAAACAGCATGCCCATGCGAAAACACCTCTATATTCAGATGCGATTTTACTGCTCTTTGGAACCATGCATAGGTTTGTGAATCTTTTTGTTGAAAGATTCCCTTGGTCTAGCAAAAATTTTGCACTTAGAAATTCAGCAATCGTTCTGTGAGTGAATGTTGGGGAGGTCTCTTTTTTGAAAAGACTTGTATTTAGAACGTCATTTATTTTATTTTGTGGGAACCCTTTGGATTCGTCTGCAATTTCAGAAATGATTTTTTCATCGATTTTGTTCATTCCTGCGAAAATATTGTAGTATGCTAGATAACCGGCATATTTATATATTTCGTCAACGGCTAAAGTTGCTGAATTTTTTAGTCGTCTCTTATTCTTTTCGCGTGAAGATTCTATGAATTTTTCGTAAATCTCTTTCTTTGTTTTGGGGAAAGAATTGTTTTTCGTGTCCTTGTATGATTCAAGGAACATTGTCAATATTTGTGGGTTGTCTAGAATCGGGCAGATGCCGATTTTTTCAAGAAAAACCTCAGATGCTTTGCCCAAATGTTGCTTTGTAAGCTTAATCCGCTGTTCCCTGCTTAAAGGCTGAATGAAAAAGACTGAAGGAGCAAAATCTTTGTTGATAATTCGTAAATCTTCGCTATCGTACCAGTCCATGGCCCTGCAGCTAAGAACAATTTTAATTTTTTTATTTTTCTTTTTGATGTCGTTTATGATGTTGTTGGTTTTATAGAGAGGCTCAAATTTGTCGTTGCTGGAAGAACGAAGTTCGTCAAATCCGTCTATTAGTAAATAGTCTTTTTTGCTGACATTTGTAGCAATATCGTTCCTATAGAGGAACTCTCTTATGTTATATAGGGCTGCTTCGTAGTTTTGGGCAAAATGATTGAGAAGAGTTGTTTTGCCGCTTCCAGGATTGCCTAACAAAACGACAAAGTCAGTTCCCTTCAGGGCGCTGTCTAACAAGAACTCTTCTTCATCGCCATATTTTTTTAATGTCAGATCAACAAAAATACTGTTCATAAAACCCATTCCTTATAATTCGGTATCTCTATGCCCCAACACTGCTTGAAATACTTGTAAAGCCATATGTATTTTAGGCGAACTTTATTTGGATAATCTTTTTTCTCAAATTCAAGAATTTTATTGTCAAAGTACATTTCAACGCTTTTTTTGTATGACGGATCTATTTTTTTAATTTGATTTGCGAACTCTATAAAATAAACTGTATCTCCTGCTTCATTTACGGATGTGGCCAAATTGAGTGATTTAAGTGTTTGTTCTTGACTCACGTTAAAATTTTTGCTTAGCTCGTCTAAAACATCTTGATCCATACCGATAATGGGCCAGGAAATTTTTTTACTTTCTAATCCATATGCTTTTGCCATTCCTCTGCTAATAAATTTACTTTCTTTCCAATTGTCTTTATTGATTGTTTCGCCGATGCCAATACCGCCGCGGACAACTTGCTGTTGATTGATAAAAAAATTTATTTGTCTTTTGGCGATTTGTGTGAAGATGTCCTTGATTCTGTCAATGTCCCAAGGTTTTTTCTCAATATCAATTGCAATCAGAATGCCGTCGGAAAGATGCATCACTTTCGAGGAAACATTTCGAAATGTGCTTCTAAAGGCCTCTAGTTTTTTTGAGAGGTTCTCTTTGTTCCCGCTTTTTTCTAATTCCTTTGAAAATCCCAACAAATCAAGCCAGATATACAGGCTTTCGGGTTCAAAAATAGAGACATCGGTCTTATCAGATACAAGATTGGCCATTTGTTTCCTATTTATCGGTTGTTGAAAATATATAATGTATTTTATTATTGGTCAATATGGCAGAAATAGTTTATGAGGGAAAAAATGTTTTGAATAATTGAAAACGGACAATCGTATGTGGTTCTATGGTGTGTGGGTTCGACTCCCTCCCTTTTAATATATATTTTATCAGTTGAATTCTAAAATATGCTCTAAAACGGAATAGGAGGCCAGTAAATGGAAAACTTTGAAGTAAATTTTGTTATAGATGGTTTCCCTTGCCAAGGATTTCTGAACAGGGAAGGGAACTTATTCGATTTGGATGTCAAATCATCTCTTCCCACCATTTCTTACAAACCGAGAAAAATCACTTGTTGGCACGAACACCGGGCTTTCGTTCTGTATAATAATCAAATCCGTTCAAGAAAGATTTTTCCTGAGTTCGTCATTGAAAATTACGAAACTCCATTTTTTAAAACCTTTGAGTTTTGTTTAGACGGTCTACAGGATTTTTTGTCTGTCTCTGAACTTTATGACAGAAAAGTTTTTTCTGAAAAAGTGGTAATTGACAAGATTAGTTATCTCTGCGAATGTGTCACCGATGCCGAGAAAACCACTGTCAAGATAACGCCCCTTTGCCAGCGCGCTGAACTTGAAAAGATTAACGGTATTGTTCAGCGATTTGTTCAGCTGTTTACGCTTGTAAGTTACAAACGGGTGACATGTACATCAATACATATTGTAGAAGATAGGGAAAAGCATGAATTCTTTTCATGGCGGTGTAAGCCTTTTACGGGGATTAAAAGCCGCCATTATTCTTTACTTCATGCTGGCTTGATATATAGTAAAGGTTTGTGGAAGAATATTCTCGATAATTATTTTGGGGTGAAAATTGATTTCTTTGAATCATGTTTGAATGGTTATATTGATTTGATTGATGGTGATTCTCTTTTTGCGCATAATATCATTAATGTTTGTGGAATTTGGGATTATTACACTAAATTGACCAGAGAGAAAGTGGATTGTCAATACACATCCCAAGATTTTGATGATGTTTTTGACTTTTTGCAAAAAACGACAAAAAAAGAATATATGAAATTTAGTGAACCACAACAAAAGGTTATTGATGTTTTATTTGAAAAAAGAGAATCGGTAAAAAATACCATTGGGCCACATTTATATGAAAAAATTTGCGTTTTATATAATCAATTTGATGAAAAATTTCGTCTTTTGTTCCCTTCTGCCTTGCATGATTTTAAATCTCTAAAAAAAGCAAGAGCTAAATATGCTCATGGAGAGATAAGTTATAGGCCTAAAGAAGGATTTGAGGAACTATATCAAATATACCGTAGAATTCGATTAATGACTATTGTCTTTATATATCAAGAATTAGGTATTTCATTGGTCGAAATTTGTAAAGGCCTGCGTAATTCTCTACATGGAAGTGTGATAAATGTTGAATTAGATAGATTCGTATTGTCATCTATTGTTGATGACACTCCGTTTTTTAATGTTGATGAAAAAACTTGGGAATATTTCTCCCAGCCACGGATTTTCTCGTGCTTTGTTTATAATCCATCACTGAATTTATTGGAACTTGATAAAACTACGACTGAACTTGCTTGGAAGGAGCATTTGCGGAGCGACGAGCCTTTATATGGAAACTATGTAACCAAGGTTTATCCGAAATGTAAGGATCCAGTGTATCAAAACAACATCTTCATTATTTTCGGTGACGCACATAAAGAAATCAACGGTTCGTTCTTGCTTAATTACGAAGATGTCCCCGTAGAATTAAAAGAGAAATGCGAAAAACAACGGACGGACCGTTTGCTACGAAAGGGTTAGATTCTTCCTGCATCCTGTCTCCCGCGCCCGCGTTAGGGATCGAAGCCCGTAGGGCCGGGAGGGCCGCTGGTGTCCCGCGCTCGGCCCTCTAGGCGGAAAAATTGCGGCCAGATTCCGGGTCAAGCCCGGAATGACGTGGGAGGGAAGGCCGCAATTTTATGTCGCGAGAGCCCGACCCTGCCACGGACCGCAAGTGGATCCCCGCCTTCGCGGGGATGACGAAAAAGTGGCAGGGAACGCCCTTACCCCTTCATGGCCTCGATCAAATCGAAACCGTCGCTGACCTCCGGCAGGGCTCCGTATTTCTTGTCGAAGTAGTCCTTTTCGAAAATCCTGTCCCTGCGGACCTTGCGGAATTCACCCTCGTCGCTCATCTCGATTCCGCTAAGCCGCTTTAGCACCGTCGCTTCGTGGGGCTTGTCCTTCTCGGCGAACCAAATCTGGTCACGATATTGGGCGATTTTTGTAAAATTATTCTTACAAGATTGATGACTTTAATTGGTGAAATTCGCTCAAAAAAGCAAAAAGTCGGCTCTTTTGTAAACTTTTTCGCGCCGGCGGAGTGGTGCTTTTTGCGGTAATTTGATATTCCCCTGCTATATATATAATAGGAGCTTTTCTCCAATGCAGGAGGGTTGTCTAAACCTCGCTAAGGTTCGTGTAATCTTGGCGGGAAACAGTAAACAATTAACCAAGGACGGTATGTCATGGGGTAGGCGAGAATTCCCTGCCGCTTGAAAACGGGATAAATAACACTGAATTTATAAGAATTTCATAAAAATGACTTTTTTTGATGTGGAAAAGCTTTTTTTGTTTAAATGCCTGACGATTTTGTCAGCATAAGAAAGGAGGTCAATATGGCAAGAAATCTACCATATGGCGATAATCACAGAATCGGGGCGGTGCGTTCGCGTTCGCAAACGTTAAACCCTAAGACCAATCTATTTACAAAGCGTAATACCGAAACGGGCCGCTTTATGGATGTCAAGCAAAATGGTGCGCCATTTAAGGGGGTAAGAAAGGAAAAGTAGATTATCTAGACATTTCCATCCTAATTTCGTGAGCGGTGACTCTGTCGCCTCTCACGGAAGGGGATGATTTTTTTGAAAAAAGGGCTATTTTGTCATTTTATGACAAAATGGGAATGTATATTTAACCGTGAGAGAAATGTTAAAAATGAATTTTGCTTATAGACTGGAGGAAAGAGATGTCTGATTCGATAAAGAAGATGAGTGTTAGGATGTTGCAGTCCCAGTTCTCTGCGATTTTGGCCGGAATTCAGAAAATGCGTTCTCAGGCAGCTGCCGCCGTGAACGAAAAACATCTCAATTCGGTATGGTTCGTGGGTGGGCTTGTAAGCCACAAAATAAAGAGCAACGAATGGGGTGCCAAGGTCGTTTCGGACCTTGCTGATTATATTCGCACGCAAGATCCTACTTTGAGGGGTTTTAGCAAGAGGAACATCTACAATATGGTGATGCTCTATGATGAGTATTCGTCTGTGGATTTCCTTAATTTTGTTCGGTCAAAACTGAATCCTGAATTTGTGCAGTTGGAAACTGCACAATTGGAAAATATTCAAAAACGGGATGCGATTAATTCGTCGTCGTTAATTGTGCAATCGGAAACGGCACAATTGCCAGCCTTCCCGAAGTTTATCGGCTTGACTTCATTTACAAATCATGTAGCGATTCTTTGCAATTGCAAGTCGTATGAGCAGAGATTGTTCTACATGCTATATGCTAATAAAGAAAGACTGTGCTGCGATGAATTGAAACGCAGCATTGCAAACGATACGTTTACGACCCTCTTGCGGTCAAAGAAGAATCTGTCAAAGGGAATGTTGAAAAATTATCCGCAGGCAGGCATAACCTTCAAAGACGAACTTTTTCTGGATTTTTTGAATTTGCCGGAGAAACATTCGGAAAACAAGCTGAAAAAGTCTATCGTGGAACAGATGAAAAATTTCATTCTGGAACTCGGCAGCAAGGAATTTTTGTTTGTTGACATGGAGTATGTTCTGCAGGTGGGCGCATCTTCCTACAAGGCTGATTTGCTCTTTTACCATAGAGGCTTGCAGGCCCTGGTGGCGATTGAGCTCAAAACGACAAAGTTCCATCCGAAGGATTTGGGGCAACTTGAGTTTTACTTGGAGGCATTGGATCGGGATGTTCGAAAGTCCAACGAAAATCCGTCTATCGGCATGATTCTTTGCCCATCGGCAGACCAGGTCGTTGTCGAATATGCGATGAATCGTTCTATGAGCCCGACTTTGATTGCCGAATACAAGAAGAAACTGATTCCGCAGGAAACGGTCCAGAAACTGCTTGGCGAATACTGCGCCTCATTTGAAATGGGAGCGACACAAAGGAAAAAGGTCTCAACGAAACGAAAGAATAAGTGAATGTGGCTGCGTGAGGCCGCAATTTTATGCCACGAGAGCCCGCCCCTGCGCAGCAGGGAACGCCCGTGGAATGCTCTTTTGGGGTGCAAAAGAAACTCTAAAATAAGGTGTCGTGGGGCAATTTTGTCTTTTTTTTCGATTATATTCTTATATTTATCTGAAAAAGTGAGGTTTTTATGAAGAAGTCTTTTTTATTGGCTGGCGGTTTTGCCTTGGCCCTTTTCTTCGCTGCCTGCGGCGATGACAGCAGTTCCGGTAACAGCGTGGACCAGGAGACGGATGAATCCTCTTCTAGCGTAGAAGATTCTACGGATGTGTCTTCTTCTTCGTCGGAATACAAGGACCCGAGTTGGCCCGAAGGGGCGAGGGCAGCAACCCTGGATGACCTTAAAAAGTACTACCTCGTAAAAATCAAGGGCGAAACATTCCACTTGGGCACCGGCTCCAAGAACGGTATGTTCTCCCTCTGGGGAATCGATGAGTCCAACGGCAATCCGCACCAGGCTTTGTTGTTGATTATGTCTGATTTCAAGGATGGCATTATCAAGATGAATTCTTCCAACACCATGGATCCCCTGGTCTTGGACGAAAAAATCGCCACCAACAAGATCCTGAAGGATATCATGAAGTCCTCGAAGGATATGGAACTGTCGTTTATCGTGAACGGCGACAAGCTGATGTATCGTGTGGATAAGGGTGATTTTGCCGAGGCTGAGGTGGAACAGTTGAAGGCTGACCAGTCTTTGGTCACCGATGCCGCAAACTTTGAGAAAAAGCGCCTGGCTTGCACAGTTGCTGGCAACGATACGACTCAGGTCTATAGCTTCTACAAGGGTCGTTACATTATGGAACGTGTCGTAGGCAAGGATACGGTGTCCTGGAATGCCGGCTATGTGGATACCTACAGGGGCTACACCTTCTTTGTGTCCAAGTTTGCCACCGGTGCAGACCTGGCCATGATGACCCGCCAGGTTACGGCGTCCATGGATTCGATCCGTGGTAATTCCAAGTGCGTCAAGTCCGATTTCAAGTACTCCGACGTGGACGTGGCCTCTTTGAAGGGTGACTGGGCTACCTTGGACAAGTCTACCAACACGGATTGGGAATTCAACTTGAAGGCCCCTATGCAGTACACCCTGGTTGCCAATGCCGGCATGAACGAGAACAAGTCTGGAGCCTGGGATGTTTATGGTGACGTGCTGCTCCTGAAGGTCGAAAAGATGCTTAAGGCCGACGAACGCAAGTGCGCTAGCGCCATCAAGGGGAATGTGACAGGCATCTCCGAAAAGGGCTTCACCTACAATCATTCGGACAAGTGTTCTCCCGCAATGCCAAAGACATGGGAAGTACCTGTTTACGAAGAATAAAGTCCTTTAGGTAATGTTCTTGAAAAACGTTCACCGAATTATTTTTGCGGCAACTCTGTTTACCGCTGGTGTTACCGTTGCATGGTCTGCGTCTCCTGTGCTAGGGCCTGACCATCATCGGAATCTGAAACTTTTGGAAACGGCACCGCTCCTGTTCGAGTACCACCGCTTGACCACGGGGGACATGCCCCAGTCCTTTGCGTACCCCCGTCGGGATACGACATTCCAGAAGAACTTCGTGAAGACGGAACGCAACGCCCTGCTGTATTACGATAATGCTTGCGGTGCGATGATTTCTGGGCATTTTGGGACGGATTCTCTCGGAACTCAGGATTCTTGCCGCGCTCGTGCGCCCCGTATAGCCCTTGCTACTAGCGTGGTGGGCGGTATCGACTATCGTGGGGGAGAATCCCTTGGCGATACTATTTGGCCGGGCGTTGATGGAGGCATCTATATGCGGGGTTACGCGGACTCCGTGGACTTTGTGCTGGATGCCCGCATCTATGACGAGTCCCACACGGCGGCAACGCCAAAGTCTTTTGACCGGGAGTTTGTAGAGGTCCAGAAAGAAGAAAATAATTCGGGCGTGGAGTATGCGAGCTACGCCCGCTACCGCACTCATTTCGGATTCAATTACGATTGGCTGCGCGTTGATCTGGGCCGTGACGTGATGCACTGGGGACCCGGTTATTATAACAACCTAACGCTGAACCAGTTTGCCCTCCCGTACAACATGCTTGCCATGGACATGCGGTTTGGCCCCTTGCGCGTTATCAGCTTTTATGCGGACTTGCGTGTTTACAACAACAGCATGAGCATGAAAAACAAGGACGACACGCGAAACCTGTTCGGCCACCGCTACGAACTGTCTGTAGGGAATGCCACCATCGGCATCAGCGAGCTGACGGTGCTTTATGACAACATGAAGCCCTGGCTCTTTGTACCGACGGCGCCCTTGTTTATGGAAAAGGGAAACTATTCCGAAAACAGCAACAACGGAGCCCTGGCCTTTGACTTGAACTATCGCCTGTTCCAGTTTGCCCGTGTCTATACGGAATTTTTCCTAGATGACATGGAAAGCCCGGTGAGCCTGGTCAAAAATGATAACATTGAGGCCAAGTGGGCCTGGATGGCAGGCTTGCAGGCGGGTCACGACTTTTATTTCAAGGGCCATAAGCTTGAATTGGGAACCATTGCGGAATATGCCCGCATAGAGCCCTATGTGTATGGGCACTTCGAAAAGAATACGGCCCAGATGGCCCACCTGGGTTACCCTCTCGGGAACCAGGCCGGCCCCAACAGCCGCACGGTAGATTGGAGCGTCTTTGCCCGCTTGGATAACCACATCTTTGCAGGAATCCGGAACACCTGGTTCTGGAAGGGCACGGACTACGGCAGCGCCATAAACGATACTACTCCTCTTCACAACCACATGAAGATCCACAAGAAGTATCTGGCCGGTGCGGAAATGCTTTACTCCCTGACGCCTGCGCTGAGCTACGAAGGACAGTTCGTGAGCTTCCTTGGCGAAGTGACCTTGTTCGACGACAAGAAGGTTTACCTGAGGGCCGGGTTCAAGTGGTAATTAGAGGTTAG
The DNA here is from genome assembly GCA_017503015.1 of Fibrobacter sp. Classification (NCBI taxonomy): domain Bacteria; kingdom Pseudomonadati; phylum Fibrobacterota; class Fibrobacteria; order Fibrobacterales; family Fibrobacteraceae; genus Fibrobacter; species Fibrobacter sp. Next base: position 19,428 of record JAFVTX010000026.1, read on the forward strand.
GGGCTAGGATCTAGGGGCTAGTGAATATTTATGGAAAAGCCTGAATTGCTTGCACCGGCGGGGGATTTGACCCGCATGAAATACGCCTTGGCCTATGGGGCCGATGCGGTGTACGCAGGCCAGCCCGCTTTTTCCTTGCGGGCCCGGGAGAACGGTTTCAAGAATCTGGACGACCTGGCAGAGGGGGTTGCCTACGTTCACGGCCAGGGAAAAAAGTTCTACTTGACCAGTAACGTGATTCCCCGGAACACCAAGGTGGAACCATTCCAGAAAGCCTTGCTTGCCGCACTGGAATTGAAACCGGACGCTTTGATTGTGGCAGATCCCGGTTTCGTAGGCTGGCTTCGCAAAGTTTCTCCTCAGACCGAAGTTCATTTGTCTGTGCAGGCCAACACCACCAACTATTTGACTGCCTCATTCTGGAAAGACCTGGGGGTTCGCCGCATTATCTTGAGTCGTGAACTTCGGTTGTCTGAAATCCTGGAAATCAAGGAACGGGTTCCTGACCTGGAACTGGAAGTCTTTGTCCATGGGGCGGTGTGCATGGCCATGTCGGGCCGTTGCATGCTTTCGAACTGGGTGACTAGGCGTGATGCCAACCAGGGCGCTTGCGATAACAGCTGCCGCATGCCTTACCGGCTCTACGCCAACGAAGGCCCGCAGTGCGAAGGCTACAAGGAACACGAGGGAGAATTTTTCTTACAGCGGACCGATCGGCCAGAACTCCAGCCGGTGGCCCTGGACGAAGACACCTGGGGAACCTACTTCATGAGCAGTCGGGACCTGTGCGCCCTGGATGTTGTGCCCGAGCTTGTTCGCGCGGGTCTGGATTCCTTCAAGATAGAGGGCCGCACCCGTTCGGTCTATTATTTGAGCCAGGTGGTCCGTGCCTACCGCATGGCCATCGATGCTTCCGTTAATGCTCTGGAATCGAACGGTTCTTCGTCTGCAGATTTGAAGGATGCCCGCCATGCACTGGATTTTGTGGATGGTCGCGGGTTCATGCCTGGATTTTTGAAGGGTCCCTTGCCCCAGAACTACGAGTCCACCCACGTGGATGCCCCGTCGGGTTGTGTCTGTGCCCAGATTTTGGACTACGACGCCCAGAGCCGTTCTTTCCGCGTGAATGTGAAGAATCAGTTTTCTATGGACGACTCCTTGGAGTTTATGACTCCCGAAGGAATGTCCCTTTGTAAAATCTCGTCGTTGAAGAATTTCAGGGGCGAAGACGCCGACCGGCTGAATCCCGGCACAGAAGGAAGGGTCTTTGTACAAGATAGTGGGGACTTTTCTCTGAAAAATGTAAAATTTGGCTTTTTTGTTAAGCGGACGTGCCCAAATTCCGGTACAAATACATAAATTGTTGCCATGGCTGTAGACGAAGCTACAAAGAAACAAGATGCGCTGGAGCTCTATCAGATAGACGATAAGGCTATTGTGCCCTTTTTTAAGGCCCATCTTGACGAATTGCAGAAATTTCTACAGGAACACAAGGGCGAAAACCTTTCCCTGTTGGTCAAGCTCAAGCAGTTTATCCGGACTTACCGTTTGCCTTTCAACATGCAGCGCTACATGGAGGTCCAGAGGACTTACATCCAGCAGAGTCTGCAGACCCAGGTGCAGAACCGCCAAGAGGCGGTGAGCCACTGGATTCAGGAACACGCTTGCAGGCACCGTAACCGCATGATACAGCTCCAGTGCCTCTATTTGGAGCGAATCAAGGACAAACTGATTCCCGAAGTTCAGGCTATGCTGGAGCGCAAGCTTGAAAAACTTCAGTCTGAATCTCAGGATAACAATTCCTGATTGGTTCGAGAAACTTTTTATTTACAGTTTTGACACAACCTGTTCCAGGCGTTCCTTGGCGGGGGAGTCGGACATGGGCATGAACAGTTCCTTCGCAAATGCCTGGGTCAGGAGTTCCCTGGCCTTTTCGACGGGTATTCCCCTGCTGGTCAGGTAGAAGAGCTGTTCGGCATCCAGTTCTCCGCAGGTGTTCCCGTGGGTACATTCCACGTCGTCGTGGTAGATTTTCAGCACTGGCTTTACGGACACGGAACTGCCTTCGGAAAGGAGGATGGTGTTCACCAGCTGGGACGAAAACACCTTGGAGCAGTTTGCGCCCGCCACCACGCTACCGTCGTAGCTGGCATTGGACTTTCCGTTCAGCAGGTTCCTCGCGAACTGGACGCTTTCCGTTTCGGGCGCTTCGTGCCTGATGGTGATGCGGTGGTGTACGGAATCGTCTCCATTGAGTACGTTCAGGGAGCGGATTTCTAGTCGGGCACCGCTACCTTTCAAGAAGGCGTCCAGGCTGGTGCGCTTGATTCCCGTGCCCCGCTCGATTTCGGAGAAATAGACTTTCGAACCCGCCTCCTGCACGATTCGGAAATGGCGGAACCTCAGGGGCACGCCGTCGGCAGGGTTTGCAAAGAAAATGTGGACGGAAGCGTTTTCGCCTTCGTAGATGTCGAACCGTTCGGCGCAGATTTCGTGGGCCACCTTGTTGTCGAGAATCTCGAGGCTGGCCGTTGCGTTCTTGCCGATGTCCAGCACGGTATGGCCAAAGTCGTTGTTGCACTTGAGCATGGCCATTTCGTTTGCACCGTCGGCAATATCCTGCTTCATGGTCCGCGCATTAAACGCTATGGGCAGGAGTGCCGCAAAGTCGTCTTCGTCGGAATAGTCTGCGGTATCGTTGCAGGTTTCGGGGAATTCCGGCATAGGAATTTTTGTCACGGGGAAAAACGTCCACAACTCGTTGTTGCGGCGGGGCATGCCGATTTGCTTGATGCGGGAAATAGCGTCCATTACTTTTCCTCGATCCAGTCGTAACCTTTTTCTTCCAGTTCAAGGGCCAGTTCCGGGCCACCGCTCAAGATGATTTTCCCGTGACGGAGCACGTGGACAAAGTTGGGCTTGATGTAGTCCAGAAGCCTCTGGTAGTGGGTCACCAGAATCACCGCCTTGTCGGGGCCCATAATGTGGTTGATACCGCCGGCCACGATGCGCAGCGCATCGATGTCCAGGCCGGAATCGGTTTCGTCCAGCAGGGATACTTTCGGGTCTAAGATGGCCATCTGCAGAATCTCGTTGCGTTTCTTTTCGCCGCCGGAGTAGCCTTCGTTTACGCCACGGTCACGGTAGCGTTCGTCCATTTCCAGAAGTTCCATCTTTTCGTCGATGAGTTTCTTGAATTCGGCTTCTCCGATTTCGGGCAGGCCCAAGAAGGCCCGCTTGCTGTTTAGCGCCATCTTCAGGAATTCCACGTTGTTTACGCCGGGGATTTCCGTAGGGTACTGGGTGCTGATGAACAGTCCGCTGTTAGCCCGCTCGTTGATTTCCATCTGGAGCAGGTCCTTGCCGTCTAAAGTGACGGAACCGCCATCTACGTGATAGGCGGGGTGACCGGCGATGACCTTGGAGAGGGTGCTTTTACCGGAGCCGTTTGGGCCCATGATGGCGTGGACTTCTCCCGCCTTGACTTCCAGATTGATTCCTTTCAGAATCTGGGTTCCGTCTTCGATGCTTGCCTTTAAGTCTTTAATGGATAACATGGATGAGCCTATCCTTGCTGCTGATAATTCTGTCTGCAAATTGGTTGATGTCGATGCCGCCTTTCTTGTAGGAGGCGTCCAGTTTCTGCAATTCCTGCGTGAACGCATAGAGGTCCATGCGTTTCTGGATTCCTTCGGCACTGTCCAGCTGGATGTTCTTTTTTTCCCTGTCGCAAAAACGCAACATGAGCACCATGAGGGTGTCGTAGAACTCGTTGATTTCCTTGGGCGGTGTCCAGGTTTCTTCGGGCAGGCCTTCCATAAAGAGCTGGCCCTGCCTTGGCAGGATTTCGTAAAGCGTTTGGGGCGAAAAGTAACCCGTTTCGGCGTAGTGGGCGATGGCGGTGTTCACGAATTCGTCTACGACGGAAGATTCCAAAAGCTGGATGCCGCTTTCGGCCAGGTTCATGTCGAAAAATTCGCATGCTCTGTCCAGCAACGTAGGGTTTCGGTACAGTAGGTTTGCAAACCGGATTTCCAGGGGCGGAATCAGGTTCCACTGGACCATGGCCGCTTCTTCTTGAAGGACTTCTTTCGCTTGTTCCTGTTCGGCAGTCGGTTTGTGCTTCACGTGGATTTGCTGGACGTCGTTTAAGGACCTGCTGGTGTCGAAACGCTCCGAAAGGAGCTTTACGTACTGGTTCCGAAGTTCTGTGTTCCCGATGCTCTTGATGAGGGACTTGGCGTAGGTGATAAAGCTTGCCCGGGCCTCGATGCTGGAAAGGTCCTTCATGTGGGATAGGTAGCTGAGCCAGTCTTCGGCATTCTTCAGTTCGTTGCGGAAGGCCTCTGCGCCTCGCTCGTTTACGAAGTTGTCGGGGTCGATCTTGGTGCCGTCGGGTCTCGAAAGGGCGAATACCTTCGGGCCGATTCCCTTGGGGAGCACGATTTCCAGGGAGCGGAGGGTGGCCTTTTGGCCAGCCGCGTCGCCGTCGAAGACCAGATAGGCGGTTTTTGCGTAGCGGGAAAGGATGCTGGCGTGGTTCTCGGTAAGGGCAGTGCCGGAGGCCGCCACCACGTTTTGCACGCCGCCCTGGTAAAGGCTTATCAGATCGAAATAACCTTCTACGATGATGACCGCGTTTTCTTTGGCGATGGCGTTCTTGCTGTGGTTCAGCCCGAAAAGGATATCGCTTTTATGGTAAAGGATAGTTTCCGGGCTGTTCATGTATTTTGCCGGACTCTTGCCGGAAAGGTCGCGCCCTCCGAAGGCAACCACCACGCCGGAAATGTTCTGGATGGCAATCATCAGGCGGTCCCGGAACTTGTCGGAAATACCGCCGTTCTCCTTTTCTACGGCAAGGCCCGCCTTGACGCATTCCTTGGGAGAGAACCCTTTCTTGGCGGCGTAGCCTACGAAACCTTCGCGGCCGTCGGGAGCGTAGCCGATGTGGAACTGCTTGCGGGTTGGTTCGGAAATATGGCGGCTGTTCAGGTATTGAAGAGCCTTTGGACTGCGGGTCAGCTGTTCTTCGAACCACTCACAGGCCAGTTCGTTCAATTTGCGGACCAGTTCCCGCTCTTCGGTGATTTCGGCCCGTTCGGGGTTGCCCACGCTGGGTAACTCAAAACTGCAAAAATCCGCCACCCATTTCACGGCGGCGTTGAAGTCTATTTTTTCGTGTTCCTGCACGAACTTGAACACGTCTCCGCCGGCACCGCAGGCGAAGCACTTGTAGATGCCCAGGGTGGGGTTTACGTACATGGAGGGGGAGTGGTCGTCGTGGAAGGGGCACACCCCAACGTAGCGTCCGTTGCCCGACCTTTTCAGGGGCAAAAACTGCTCAATGACGGCCGTGATGTCGGCTTCGGATTTGAGCTGTTGGATGACTTCGTTAGGGTAAAAGGGCATGGCCCAAATTTAGAAAACTGCAGGAATCTTTATAAAAAAGTTTGCTTCGGGAGGTACTTTGCACGCTCACACATTCACTTCGTTCGAGTGCTCGCTTTGCGAAGTTCCTCCCTCCGCAAAGAAAATAACGTGGTTTCTGGAATAAAACAGTTTCCGTCACAGGCCATGCAAGGGAAGGCACTGCGGAGGACCTTGTGACTGTTAGTCCCTGCGGCCCTCCGCGAGACTCGGGTCAAAAGAAAACGGCAAAAAGTTTGTGAAAAGTTTGCTCCGGGAGGTACTTTGCACGCTCACACATTCACTTCGTTCGAGTGCTCGCTTTGCGCTTTTATACCACGGCCTTGGTTCTCCAGCGGCCGCTTTTCCAGCGCCAGAAGTTGGCGATGGAACGGTAGAACTCGTCGCTGGCCATGCCGAGCCAGAGCCCCGCCAGTCCAAGTTTCAGCCCAAAGGCGAGGAACAGTGCGGTGCCCACGCCCAGAGTCCACATCATGGCGCTTCCGACGATAGCGGGAAACTTGGAATCTCCGATGGCGCGGAGAGATGAGGTGATAATGAAGTTGACGGCTTTAAACGGCTGCAGCGCTACATCGCACCAGAGGCAGATGCAGCCCAGACGAATCACTTCGGGATCCTTGGAGAAAATGCCGATAAGATGCTCGCCACAGAGGGCCACCGCAATGGAGAAAATAAGCCCGCTAATGCTTCCGATGATAAATGTGCGTTTTATTTTTTCAGAGGCCCGGTCGTATTCGTGAGCGCCCACCAGGTGGGCTACGAGAATCTGGTTTCCGCTGCCCAAACCGATTCCCAAAATGCAAGACACTGCTGAAAAGTTTCCGGCAAATACGCGGGCCGTTATGGCGGTGGTGCCAACATAGACCACCATGGCGGTAATGAACACCTGAAACAGCTGGAAACTGATGGGTTCTGCGGCTGCGGGAAGCCCGATACGAATCCAGTCGGGCAAGATAATCCTGGAACGAACAAGGTCCCGCTTGTTTGTTTTATGGCGAATTTTGAAACGCAATACCAGCCAGAGCATGAACGAAGCCAGTCCCCAAGAAATGCCTGTGGCCAGGGCCACGCCGTAAACGCCCATTTTTGGGAGGCCAAAAAGACCTTCCAAGAAGATGTAGTTCAGTACGGCGTTGCTCACAATGGTAAGCACGTTGCTGATCAGGTTCCAGATAGTAAGGCCGTGGGTGGCGATTAAGGCAATGAGGGTGGCCTGCAGGGCCCGGAAGGCAAAGCCGAAGGCCACTACGGAAAGGAATTGGTTCGCATATAGGGCCGTGTCGTCGGTAAGGCCCATCAGGGAGACGATGGTGCCCGAAAGGGGAAACACCAGGAGAGTAATGGAAATGCCGAGCAAAAAGCTGCCCACAAGTACCAGGGTCTGTGTAGTCCTGGCGTGGCTACTTTGCCTTGCCCCGATGTACTGGGAGGTAATGCTTGCGCCTGCCTGGGAAAACGCGTGGAGGGCGGTAAAGATGGTGGCGATGATGGGCATTAACGCGCCTACGCCGGCGGCTGCCGTTTCCGAGGTGCGGGAAAGGAACCAGCTGTCCATCATGGGCTGGAAAATCCCGACGGCAAAGGTCAGGATAAGGGGCCAAGAAAGACTGATAAGGGAACGGTCCTTGACTTGTTTTCCAGTCATGGGCCCAATTTTAGCAATTTGGAGGGCTTTTCGCTAGGGTTTTTCGGGAGAGGTGTTTGCTCTTGTAAACAGGCTCTTCAACTGCTTGCGGGATTCCCGGCGGGCGAGGGCCTCTTCGAAACGGCGCTTTTCTTCGTCGGTTTTGGGGATTACCTGGGCGATGCCGGTGGGCTTGCCCTTGCTGTCCAGGGCGGCAAAGGTCATGTAGGCGTGGCAGATATCGTAGGTCTCTGTCTGCTCCAGGGGGGTACCCGTCACCTTGACGCCGATTTCCATGGAAGAATTGAACACCCGGTTGATGGAGGCCTTGATATTGAGAATCATGCCCACTTCTGCAGGTCTAAAAAAGCGGACACCGTCGATACCTACGGTAGTCACGCGGCCTTCGCAGTGCCTGCGGGCGGCAATGCAGGCCGCCTTGTCCAGAAGCCCCATCAGGTAGCCCCCGAAGGCGATTCCGTAAGAATTGGAGTCGCCCGGGTGGACGATGTCGTGGGTGACGGTGGCGGATTCTTTGACAGTCTTGGGTGCTTTTTCCATGTGGAGAAATATAGATTTTTGTAAATTGCGGTCAAAGAGGCTTTTATGAAAGTTTTTGTGACAGGTGTAGCAGGCCAGCTTGGCCACGACGTGATGAACGAATTGGCAAAGCGCGGTTACGATGGGGTAGGGAGCGACATTGCCCCGGCCTATGCCGGCGTGCAGGACGGTTCTCCTGTAACTAAAATGCCCTATGAACCGCTGGACATTACCAATGCGTCTGCGGTAGAAGAGGTGCTGAGCCGGGTAAAGCCCGACGTAATCGTTCATTGCGCCGCCTGGACTGCCGTAGACCTGGCCGAAGATGAGGACAAGCGGGAGAAGGTTTTTGCCATCAACGCCCGCGGTACAGAAAATATCGCCAAGGTCTGTAAGAAGGTTGATGCCAAGATGGTCTATATCAGCACGGACTACGTCTTTGACGGCCAGGGTACAGAACCCTGGAAGCCCGACTGCAAGGATTACAAGCCCCTGAATGTTTATGGCCAGTCCAAGCTGGAAGGGGAACTTGCGGTAAGCGGACTTCTGGAAAAATACTTCATTGTCCGTATCGCCTGGGTGTTCGGCCTCAACGGCAAGAATTTCATCAAGACCATGCTGAACGTGGGCAAGACCCACGACACCGTACGGGTGGTGAACGACCAGATCGGAACGCCTACCTACACCTACGACTTATCTCGCCTTCTGGTGGATATGATCGAGACTGAAAAGTACGGCTATTACCACGCTACCAACGAGGGCGGCTTTATCAGCTGGTACGATTTTACCAAGGAAATCTACCGCCAGGCCGGACTTTCCACGGTTGTAAATCCTGTGACCACGGCGGAATATGGCCTAAGCAAGGCGGCCCGCCCCTTCAATAGCCGTTTGGACAAGAGTAAACTGGTGGAAGCGGGTTTCAAACCGCTCCCTACTTGGCAAGACGCCCTTAAACGGTATCTTAAAGAAATAAATTGTGGCTAATGTGAAATGTGTAGTGTGTAATGGATAATTTTACATTACACATCCCACATCACACATTGTTACTACATCTGCCTAATCGGGAAAAGTCCCAGCAGGTCGAGCACGTTTTCCAGCACAATCTGCGTGGCCTGAACCAGGAACAGACGGGACTTCTCTTCGGCACTCCCGAGCACGCGGTCTTCGTGGATGAACTTGTGCGCAGCTTCCGCGATTTCCAGGGCGTACTGGGCGAGAACGCTCGGTTCGTCACCGGCCACGGCATCCAGAATCTTCTTGCCCTTCTTTGACAGAATATTGATGAGGCTGTAGGCTGCATCGTCGGTAAGTTCTGCGAAGTTCACGTCCTTGATTGCGGCAGCCAGGTCTGCACGTTCAATGCCTGCCTTGCGCATAATGCTGCACAGGCGCACGTGGGCGTTCTGCACATACGGACCGGTATCGCCTTCGAAGCTCATCACGGCGTCCCAATCGAAACGCACGTCCTTCAGGCGGCTGTTCTTCAGGTCGTTGAAGGTAAGGGCAGAAATGCCAATCTGGCGGGCGATGAGTTCCTTGTTTTCGAGTCCCGGATTCTTCTGGTCGATGAATTCGAGAATCTTCTTCTGGGCGGCTTCGATGACGTCGCGCAGCAGGCTTGCAGTACCCGTGCGGGTCTTGCCCTTTTCCCACTTGCCGTCTACCAGCTGCAGAATCACGCCGAACGGAATGTGGTACATGTCCTTGTACCATTCACGGCCCATCTTCTTCAGCACATGGAACACCTGCTTGAAGTGGAGCGCCTGGCCCAGGTCCACCACATAAAGGCACTTGTCGAAGTTGTATTCCTTCTTGCGGTAGCAGGCGGCGGCGAGGTCGCGGGTCGCGTACAGCGTAGAACCGTCGCTCTTGCGGATCAGGCAGGGGTTCAGGTCGAATTCGTCCAGCATCACCACGTCCAAATCCTGGCTCTTGACCATCAGGTTCTTTTCGCGGAGTTCGTCGAGAATGGCCGGAATCTTGTCTTCGAAGAAGGATTCGCCGGTGTAGTGGTCAAAGCCCACGCCCATCATGTCGTAGATGCGCATGAGTTCCTTCAGCGTTGCGGCGCGGAAGGCGGTCCAGAGCTTGCGGTAGAATTCGTCACCCTGTTCCAGCTTGGTGAATGCGGCGCGCGCTTCATCTTCGAGGCCGGGTTCTTCTTTGCTCGCCTTGGAGAAGGCTGCGTAAAGGATGTTCAGTTCCTTCACAGTCAGGCTATTGAGCGTGGCGTCATCCGTCGGGCGGTTTTCGCGCAGGTACATCACGATGAGCTTGCCGAAGGCGGTACCCCAGTCGCCCAGGTGGTTGATGCGTTCCACCTTGTAGCCCGCGGCCTTGTAGATTCGGGAAAGCGAGTTCCCGATCATCGTGGAGCGCAGGTGGTGGAAGGCGAGTTCCTTGCCGATGTTCGGGGAGCTGAAGTCGATGCACACGACCTTGCCATTCGGGGCGGCGTGACCATATTCCAAACCCCTCGCGGCGATTTCTTCAAGAGTGGACTTCGCGAGGAATCCGCGGTCAATGAAGAAGTTCAGGTAGCCGTTTACGGCTTCCACTTTCGAGAGACCTGCCGGGAGCTTCACCTGTGCGGCGAGCTCTTCGGCAATCATCTTCGGGGCCTTGCGCATCACCTTCGCGAGCGAGAAACACGGGATGGTAAAGTTGCCGTGCGTAGTATCAGGCGGCACGGAGATAAGCTTGAGTGCGGCTTCCTTCTCGAAGGATCCTGTGGCGGCGAGCGCTTCTGCGATTTCTTGCTCAAACGAGTTCATTGTCGTCGGCCTTCTTGTCGTTAGTCTTTACAAAGTCATTTTCGTCAAGTTCCACGATTGTTCCGTCGGCGTACAGACGGTCCAGGGAAATCTCGTTACGCTTTTCTTCTTCGAACAGGTGAACCATCAGGTCGAGGCCCGCATCGAACACGGCCCAGCGCACGCCTTCCTTGTATTCCACGCCCACGGAGGGAAGCTTGTTCGCCTTGAATTCCTTGCGGAGTTCGTTCAAAATGGCCTGCATCTGGGCTTCACTTTCGCAGGTAGCTACAAGGAAAAAGTCGGTCACGTCCTTGATGCCCCGCAGGTCAATCAGCTGCACGTTCTGGGCGCGCAGTTCAAACAAAATGCTGGCACCGATTTTCACGGACTCTGGAAGTTCTTGCTTCTTAGTTGTCATCTGTTTCTCCCTGGTCGGGTTTTATTATTTGTTCAAAATCTTTTCCGATATAGACAGAGGCGTCCACTACGGCCCGCTTGCTAAAAACGGTCATTACGTTTTCGGTCTTGAGCGCTTTGGCAAGAGCCTTTGCGCCTTCCCACTCGGGGTTGCGGAGCACCAGGATGGTCTCGTCGTAATTCTGCAGGCGGTCGTTGCGGTAGCTCACCACGTCAAAGCCGTTTTCCCGCAGATAGGCCCGCATCTTGGCGGCAGCACCTTGCATACCGCAACTGTTCAACACCTCGATATCGCCCTTGTAGTGGCGGACGGGTTGTTTTTCTTCTACGACTTTTTCTTCTTTGCAGCCGCATAGGCATAACGAGGTAGCAACGACTGCAACCACCGCAAAGAAAGAAAAATGAGTGCGAAAAAACATTATCCCAAATTTAGAATAATCTTAGTGCGTGCGTGACTTATCTACAGTAATACGGGTCGCTCCAGACACGACAACGCCCGTAGTGGTAACGCCATGGGCCGTAGGCCTTGGCTGCATCGTTTTCGTTGATAAGCATTAGCCGGAATGTGGTGTTGTTGGTGGGCTTGTATTCTAGTTCCACTCCGGGCATCACGAACTGAACGTTTCCCTGCTGTACGTCTTCTTTGGCAATCGGTGTGCCGGTGCGAAAATTTGCATACAGCGGCATCCACAAACCTAAATCGGCATACAAGTGAAGTTCCGGCGAAAATTCATAGGCCAGGTGGGCGAGGTAGCTTTGCTGGGCAAATGTGCCGAAACTTCCTCCTATAAAACTCACCGAATAGGTGTAGGCCACACTCAGGGCCGGATCGAAGGTTTCGTGCCGCAGCAGGCGGTTCGGATCAAAGTATTCGTTGTTCCAGGGAATGCCGCTAGCCGTGCTTACGTAAACCGTGTCGTAGATGGTGTCGGCTGCAGGTTCAACTGTCGGCTTGACAACGGTGTCGGACTTTGCCTTGGCTACCTTTAAGGAGTCTCCGTCCTTTGCAGGGACTGCCGAAAAGGCAAACGCCACGAAGGCAACTGTCAGCAGCAAAAATCGCATATTATGAATATAGATAATTCAAAATGATTTGAAGTGTGTAATTACGCACTTCAAATTTCACAATACACACTGCACCGCAGGTGCTACACGATTTCGTTCTTGGCGTTCACGTGGATCACGGTCGGCTTCCACGTCTTGGCTTCGTCTTCGCTCATAGTGGCGTAGGCAACGATAATTACCAAGTCACCGGGCTGGACCAAGCGGGCTGCAGCTCCATTTAAGCAGATGACGCCAGAACCGGCAGGACCTTCGATGACGTAGGTGTCAAGGCGGTTGCCGTTGTTCACGTCAAGCACGCCCACCTTTTCGAAGGGGAGGATGTTTGCGGCATCCATCAAATCGCGGGCAATGGTAATCGACCCCTCGTAGTTGAGGTTAGCGTCGGTCACGGTTGCGCGATGAATTTTGCTTTTGAGTAATTCCAGCTGCATGATGCGCTTAGAACTTCATCAGGAGGGCGCCGGCCACGCCCTTGTCCGGTGTGGGGAGAATGCCGAAACTGAACCTGTTGGCGTCGGGGTTGCTGTCCCACTGGGTGTCGAAGAAGGCATCGGCAAAGGACCAGATGTGGGCGCCCACAACGGGGAGCAAGAAGTAGAACCAGTTGGAGCTTCCGCTGGTGGCCATATAAACCGTGGCTCCAACGCCGCCGACCCAGAGGGCGTCCATCCAGATGGCCTTCATGGTCTTGTCGGTCTTCCACTGGTAGAAACTGGGGAGGAACAGAGATACGTAGGCGTAGGCCTGGTCGCCGGAACGGTTGCGGTAAGAACGGTCAATGTCGGCATCTTCCATGCCAGCAGAGCGTTCGTCCAGCCATTGGTCTTCGGAAACGCCGAGCTTTTCCCAGGGGCGCTGCAGGTATTCGGAAAGGCGCACTCCCAGTTCAACCAGGTGTGTCAGTTTTTCGCGGGAAATACCTTCTTCTTTTGCCTGCTGGAATTCCCACTGGGTAAGTCCCATTTCTTCATACTTGAAACCTTCCCACTGGTCGCCGCTTGCGGTAGCGCTGCCGACGGAATCATCGGATTCTCCGTCGGCGGAATCGTCTGCGGACTCATCTGCTGAATAGCTGGATTCGTCGCTGGCATCGCTGGACTCGTCATCGTCAAACTGAGCGAAGGCCATAGAGCCCGCTAACAGTATCATCGACACAACTTTCCACCACTTTGCCATTCTGACCTCTTAATTCCATTCCTTTTATGCCGGGGGAGGGAATCGAACCCTCACACTCTCGCGAGTACCGGATTTTGAGTCCGGCGCGTCTACCAATTTCACCACCCCGGCGAGGGTGTTAGCCCAAATATAGAACACTTTGGGGTGTTTTGTAAGGGAAATTCCCAAAAAATGCGTTTTTTTGCGAGAAAATCATTTTTTCTGGACCGCCTGGAAATCCATCTTCAGGGGGGCGAGTTTTTGAGCCCCGAAGTCCATGGCTGCCTCTTTGGTCGGGAATTTCCCGGTTTGGACCAGGAACAGCGTGCGGGTTTCGCCGATTCGGGTCTCGATACGGCTTTCGAGCCCCTGCTTTTGCATGTTTTCCGCCAAAAGCTTTGCGTTGGCCTCCACACCGAAGGCCCCCAGCTGCAATGTCCAGTAGGGAGCGCCGTCAGGAATCTTGGTTTCGGGCTTCGGAGTGGGTTTTGGTTCGGTTGCGGCTTTTTGGGCAGGAGTTGGAGTAGGCTCGACCACGGGGGCAGGTGCGACCGGTTTTGCGGGTGTCGCAGGTGCTGCTGCGACGGGTTTGGGTTCGGGAACTGCCGCTGGGGAGGCTTGCGCGGGTTTAGCCTGTGCTGTCTTGTACAGGCTGGAATCTTTTACGGACTTGCACTTGGTGTCTAAATCTTGGTGCGGTGCGCGGGAAAGTACTGCGGAACAGACCTTCTGCAGCACTACCGCCTGCTCCGGTTTGGAATTGTCGATGGCCTGAATCAGGATTTCGGCGGCCCTGGCATTCTTGCCCATGTACAGCATGAACTGTGCCTTGGTGAGGAGCATTTCGGAATAGATCTGCTTTTCGGGAGAGGTGGTGTTGATGAGACTGTCCAGGCGGTGCCCCGCCACTTTGAAGAGTTTTGAGTTCCCGGTCTGGGATAGGGCGAGAATGTCCCACAGGTAGCATTCGGCACGCAGGGAATCCGGTTCCTTGGGACATGCAACCTCGTAGGCGTCTGCAGCTTCTTTCCAGTTTCCTGCAACGTAGGCCTTGTGTGCGTCTGCAAGGGTCGGGACGGTCGCGCTACCCTGCGCCGCCGTCTGTGCAAATGCGCTTGCTGCAAAAGCAGAAAGCAAAACAATCGACACCTTACGAACATTCCAAAACTTCATACTCATCGCCTCGCACTTCTCACTACACATTTCACACTCCACACCCCACACTTCACACCAATTTCCCTCTAATCGTCCACCCGCGGATGTCGTCCAGCTTCACCTTCACGTAGTCGCCGGGCTTCACAATCTGGCCTTCTTCCGGTTTGAACACCACCTTCTTGAAGTTGTCGGTGCGGCCGCGCAGTTCCGTCTCGTCGCGCACGGAGTTCTTTTCTACCAGCAGTTCCTCGGTGCGGCCGAGCATCATCTGGTTCCTCTTGAGCGTGATGGCGTTCTGCAGTTCTACCAGGCGCGTGTGGCGCTCCTGCTTTTCGGCCTCGGTGAGAGTCTCCGCTTCCTTGTACGATTCCGTGCCCTTGCGCGGGCTGTAGATGAACATGAAGGCGGAGTCGAACTGGCACGTTTCAAAAGCCTTGAGCGTCTGCTCGAAATCCTCTTCCGTTTCGCCCACGAAACCACAAATCACGTCCGTCGAAATCCCGTAGAACGGGTCGTGGCTCCGCAACTGCTCGATAATCGAGAGGTACTGCTCCATGTTGTGCTGGCGGCGCATCTTCTTGAGCATGGCGTCGGAACCGCTTTGGATAGGGATGTGCGCATAGTGGCAGACCTTCGGATTGTTCAGCAGCACGTCGATGAGCTCGTTCGTGTAGTGCCTCGGGTGTGGGCTCGTAAAGCGGATGCGGCGGATGCCACCGATTTCAGAAACCTTCGTAAGCAGGTCCGCAAAATTGCCGCCTTCCGTCTTGTAGGCGTTCACCGTCTGGCCCAGCAGCGTCACCTCGGTAATGCCCTTGTCGGCCGCCTTGCGGACTTCGGCAAGAACATCTTCCATGTCGCGGTACTTTTCCGGCCCGCGCAGATACGGCACAATACAGTAGCTGCAGCGCTTGTTGCACCCGCGCTGGATGGCGACGAAGGTGGTGAAGTCGTTCTGGAGCTTCGCGTATTCGCCCAGGTAGTTCTCGCTCAGGTCCTCGTCGATGAACATCTTGTGGTGCGTCAGATGCAAGGGACTTTTGGCATCGCCCAGCAACAGCTCCGGAATTTTCTTGTACTGGTCCGGGCCCACGATGTAGCTCACGTTAGGCAGGCGCTTCAAAAGTTCCGGCCCGCGATTCTTCGCCATGCAGCCGCAAACGACCACCTTCACGTCGGGGTTCTTCTTGTTCAGGTACTTGAGCTTGCTGATGTTCGCGATGGCGGTTTCCTCGGCCTTTTCGCGCACGCTGCAGGTGTTCACGATGATAAAGTCGGCATCTTCCTGGTTGCTCGTCTCAAGGCAACCGCACATGTCGAGTTCCTGGGCAATCATCGCCGAGTCATACTCGTTCATCTGGCAGCCGTATGTGGCCAAGTGGTATTTTTTCATGCGGGTAAAGATAACTTTTTAGACGAGAGACGAAAGACGAAAGACGAAAGATTGCTTCAAAAAAGCAAGAGTGCTAAGGAG
This sequence comes from Fibrobacter sp., assembly GCA_017503015.1. Classification (NCBI taxonomy): domain Bacteria; kingdom Pseudomonadati; phylum Fibrobacterota; class Fibrobacteria; order Fibrobacterales; family Fibrobacteraceae; genus Fibrobacter; species Fibrobacter sp. The sequence goes on from JAFVTX010000026.1 coordinate 35,041, forward strand.
GGGGAGGCTTCCCCCTCGCTTCCATCGCCAGTCCCAGTGACAAAGGTCCCTGAGCCTGTCGAAGGGCCGCTACCCTCTCTCCTAGGTGGCTTCGCCCCCTAACACCCCCAAAGGCGAATGCCGTAACAATCGTGCTTGCGCGAATTGCCATGGCTGAACCGTATGGGTTTCTGTAACACCCTTGATGCTTACGAAATTTTTTTTACTATACTTAAGTTATGAAGGAACCATTTTTTTTGGTTTAAAAATTTTATGAGTCGTCTTACTTGTTTTTTATTGTTATGCCTTAGCTTTGGACTGATCGGTTGTCTTGAACCAGAAGAGAGTTACTGCGATACGCACGAGTGTCTGCCTTCTACAGAAGTCCGTCATCGTCCAACATCGTTTGCCGTTGAATTGCATGCAGATGATTCATTACGCATAGCGTGGCTTTATACGGTTGATTGCGCCTACCTACCCGACGAAAATGCCTTGGAACTCAGCACCTTTTGTGTTGATAGTATTAAGTATGGTGATGACGAGACGCTTCGTCACCTGCCTCAAAAAAGTAAATATGAGGAACCGTCGGATTTAAAAGTTTATGTAAACGGATCCGTTTTAGGTTACCATGCTGAGATACCTCTTGATACAGATGACCACCTGCGCTTTGCTCTTGTGGATCGAGAATACAAGGAAAAATCCTTCGATATAGACCTCTCTCCCTATGTTAATATATATGAACTCCATGGGGATTCCTTTATCTTTAACCTTCCTCCCAATACATCCTTGACCGCCTATAGTCATGATACCACATTTGATAAAGCTAAGTTACCGAAGGCTTTTGTTGTGGCTAAGGATGAAAGTTGTCTCTTTTATTCATTCACTCGAACGGATTCCGTATTCTATTGCTTTGATACATTAGGGCATTTCTATCCGATGGTGGATTCTAGCTTATGTCCAACGCATAATGTGGAACGAGGTATAATCAGTGCACCGAATGCTTACGTGATTCAAAAACCTTGCTATAAAATTGAGTGTGACCATGCAGAAGGCCGGTTAACACTTTCAAATCTGTATTCGCTTTCTCAATGGAAAGAGTCCGTGAAGGACTCTTTCCCACAAGAAGACAAGGGTATGTCCTACATGGACCTCTTGCGTCAAATTCGACACCCTTGGCATACGATAAACTATCTGGATAAGCAGGGCCCAGATGGTGAGGATGATTTCACTATTTATGTGGTCTATCGCGGATATGATGAGTAAGTAAAAAAGTGAAAAACGGGATGTGTTCCTTTAGTTAAACTTTTAGCAAATAAAAATGATTGAAAAAGTATGGCGGAACTCTTCAGCAAATACCTTGGAAAGTTTGTCCTGATGGTCGCAGCGGCGCAGCTTGTGGCTTGTGATGCCGGTTGCCCTGATACTGAAGAATATTTGGAAATAAAATCGGTTGTGGCTATTGATACGATTCTTTCTAATAGGCATTCTTACAGCAATTGTAGTTCGGACAAATGTACTTCTTATGAAATTCCGTTTCAACATGGATATAAAGACACCATATCTTTGAGTGTGGTTGTCTTAGGCGATACTTTGGATTATGTTGTAAGTGGAAAGGATTTGAACAATACATATATTGTTATTGATACTGTGGAAACGCCATGTGATTCTTCTTATAGAACTATTTCAGAAAGAGGCTCAGATCATTATAGGGTGGATTCAAAAGGACTTTATTCATGCGTGTTTTATTTTGAACCCGGTTGTCCGTGATTTGACAAGGGCAATGAAAGTAGCAGAGATTGATACGATTCTTTTTGATAGGTATTCTTAAAACGATTATGGCTAAACTTTTTAGCAAATGCCTTGGAAAGATTGTCCTGATGGCCGCAGCGGTACTGTGGGCCGGTTGTGACGATTCCGAAAGGAATGATGGTTCTGCCAAGCAGGATAGTTTAAAATTAAAACGTTCTGCTAAAGTTTTTGTGGCGAAGGCCGTCGCGGACCCTGGAACAATGGATAGTGTTATATCGGCAGGCTTGCTTTATGGTTCTCCTGGAGGAAACTTGCTAGAGGAACGGGGGGTGGCAATTGTTCCGGCTAAAAGTGAAATTATCCTTTCGGAGAATAGTTCCCTTGATAGTGAAAAAATATTAAAGATTATTTGTGAAAGGATTGATGGGTATTTACTACATCGTTATAATACTTATCTTGTCCGTACTTATCGTTTTTATCAGCGATTGTTTAATGGTGAAATAATTTTAAGGTTGACTATTGCTGCGAATGGTTCGGTTGAAAAAATCCAAATTGTATCTTCAACAACGGGTTATGAGGAGTTTGATGAAAGTATTCAAAGAGCTGTAAGTCGCTGGAAATTCCCGAAGGTAAAATCTGGCGAGACTGTTGCGACGTTCCCAATCAGGTTTTACGAGTATGCGGTGACTTTCCCCTCGTTACAGTCTAAATAATGTACTATGTCCCTTCTTCTAGCCCTTCTTTTTCTTGCGCTTTTTATAAGTGCGATTGTCCGCGGACAGTTCTCTTACGGCAAGGCGGATTACAGTTTCCGGGATCATCCGGTGCAGTTCGTAATCGTGCTTGTGTTCATCTTGGGCGTGTCGGCGCTTTGCTTTTACCGTTTTCTTGTGGAAATGGAATTCTTGCGGTAAATTTCTACATTTGGGCGCGCTATGCTCCAAAAGAAATCCCTCATCGTGTTTGACCTGGACGGCACGCTGTTCAATACTCTCGGCGACCTTGCCGTGGCGGTGAATTTTGCGCTGCGCCATTTCGGGCTTCCGGAACATGACGAACAGCGGGTGCGGACCTTTATCGGGAACGGCTCCGTGAAGCTGATTGAGCGGAGTATGGGGGTGGCGGCCCTCCCGGAAAACATTGCCCGCACGGGCATTACCATCGAAATGGTTCACAAGGTCTATTCGGATTTTTACTGGGAACACTGCACCGAGCGCACGCTCCCGAATCCGGGCGTTGTCGAATTCTTGCGCAGTACGACTGCCCGCGTGGCCATGCTTACCAACAAGCCGGAGCGCCCGACATTCAAGTTGCTGGAGCATTTCCACCTTCGCGACCGCTTTGAATTCGTACTCTGCGGCGACACCACGCCCGAACGCAAGCCGAGCCCCGCGGGTCTCTTGAAAATCATGGAATCCGCAGGGGTCTCTCCCGCCGAAACGGTCATGGTGGGTGACGACCAGCCCGACATTCTGGCCGCCCGCAATGCCGGCGTTGACTGCGTTACGTTGTTCTGTGGGTTCGGAAAGCCGGTGAACTTGCTTCCGCTAAAGCCAGAAAACATTGTCCAGAGCTACGAAGAACTCTGGACGCTTCTAAAAAATATTACCGAAAACGGCTAGGATTATTCCAGGTCCAATTCGTTCTGTATGGCGTTTTCCATACAAAGTAGTTTACGTTTCAGGTCTGTGCCGAGGGCGTAACCGCCGATTCCTTTGTGGCGGCTCACGACCCGATGGCAAGGAACAACCACCTGCAGAGGGTTCCCGTGGAGGGCGTTCCCGACGGAGCGTTCTGCATGGGGGTGTCCGACGGCTTCGGCAATTTCCTTGTAGGTTCGCGTCTCCCCGTAGGGAATGTTCCGCGTCGCTTCCAGCACCTTCGTCTGGAACTCTGTGCCGTAAATTTTTATGGGAATGGTGAATTTCTTGATTTTCCCGGCCAGGTAGAGGTTCAGTTCCCGCCTGGCCTGCTGATAGACCTGGGCGTTTCTCCCGCGGACCTTTCCGACCGCCTCGGGTTCGGCATAGGCGCAGGCCTTGAGACTGCTGGCCGTTTTTCCGCCCTGGAATTTGAGGCCGCAGAGCTTGATTCCGTCAAAGACAAAAGTCCACTCGCCCCACACGTTGCGGTGGTGGACCTGAATAAATCTGGAATCGTCGAAATTCACCCCATAAATATATATCCTTGCCGCCTGAGTGCGAAATGGGTGGCCCCTGAATCAGTGAAATTGCTATATTATGCCCGTTAAAATCTTTAACAAGGATAAATAATGCGTTCTTTTAAGTTGATTTCTCGTGGTATGGCCGCAGTCCTGCTTATGGCTGCCGTGGCCTCTGCCCAGTTGATGAATGGCAAGAGCTTTGACGTGATTCGCGTGGAAAAGGTGGGCATTTCGGGTGGCAAGATCGATAGCCTTGCCCAGATGCTGGGTGCCCAGCAGTTCCGTGGCAAGAAACTGACTGACGAGATGATGACCCAGCTGCGCTATGCGGTAATCGACAACCTGGTTGGCCAGGAACTGGTCAAGCTGGAATGCAAAAAGCAGGGAATTAAGGTCTCTGCCGCCAAGGTGGACAGTGTTTCTGCCCTTTTCAAGGCGCAGTTCCCTAGCGATGCCGCCTTCCAGGCCGAACTGAAAAAGTCCAACACCACCATGGCCCAGTTCAAAGAAAAGATCGAAGACCAGCTGAAGAGCGAAGTCTTGCTTGAAAAGAAGGTGCCTTATCCGGCAGAACCCACCGAAAAGCAGCGCCAGGCTTTCTGGGAACTGAACAAGTCCAAGGCCTCCATTAACGATACCGTGAGCGGCGCCCGCATCTTTGTGAGCACCAAGGGCAAGAAGGCCCAGGAAATTAGCGATGCCAAGGATATGCTAAAGGGACTTGCCGCCCAGGTCCGTAGCAAGAAGGCCACCTTTGCCCAGCTGGCCGCCATTTATAGCGACGACCCCGAAGCCAAGAAGACCGGCGGTGTCATGAACAAGTTTATTGCCAAGTCCAAGGGAGATGCCTACGTGAAGGCCATTGCCAAGATGAACGTGGGTGACATTTCCGACATCATCACCGAAAAAGACGGCATCAGCATCTTCATGCTGACCGAGAAGAATGACGGCAAGTACGAAAGCTACAAGCACCAGATTGACTACATTCTGCGGGTGCAGGCCGAACAGGACCGCCAGATGCAGCTGAAGGCCTATCTGGACGGACTTGGAAAGGTTTACAAGGTCCAGTACCTGGACAAGAAGTACACTCCTCCCGAGGCCATCGGAGCGAAGTAGAGTCTAGAAATTAGAGACTAGGATCTAGTGATGAAAGTCGCGCACGCTTTGCGTCTATATCGGATGGCGAAGCCATGATGCTTGCCTCTAGCCCCTAGCCTCTAGATCCTAACCACTAAAGTTTAATGTCTATGTTCCAAACTACACACACCGGGCTTATTGAACTGCGCTCCCGCATAGACAAGCTCTGGGGGTATCTTTGACTTAGAGGCAAAGACCGAAGAGCTTTATGTGCTGGAAAAGGATTCCAGCGACCCGAACCTCTGGAACGACCAGGAAAAAGCACAGTCCATGATGAAAAAAATAGGGAACCTGCGTTCCCTGTTGGACGGCTGGAAAGAAGTTTCCCAGACCTGCAACGACCTGGCCGAGCTTTACGAAATGTCCAAGGACGAAAACTCCGCCGAGCTTACGGCTAGCATCGAGGCGGACGTTGCCGCCCTGAAGGCCCGCATCGAGGAGATGGAATTCAAGAAGATGCTGAACGGGCCCGACGACGCCTGCAGCTGCCTCATGTCTATACATCCGGGCGCAGGCGGTACCGAGTCGCAAGACTGGGCCTTGATGCTGTTCCGCATGTACACCCACTTCTTTGAGCGGGAAAAGATGGACTTCAAGGTGGTGGACTTTCAGGAGGCCGAAGACGCGGGCCTCAAGAGTGCCACCATCGAGGTGACCTGCGAAAACGCTTACGGACTGTTGCGTTCTGAAATTGGCGTGCACCGCCTGGTGCGAATCAGTCCCTTCGACGCCAACGCGCGCCGCCACACCAGCTTTACCGCCGTGTACCTTTACCCTGAACACGAAGACGTGGACTTTGATTTGGACATGTCGGATGTGCGTGTGGACACCTACCGCAGTAGCGGAGCCGGTGGCCAGTACATCAACAAGACGGATTCCGCCGTGCGCATGACCCACTTGCCTACGGGCATTATGGCCAGCTGCCAGACGGAACGCAGCCAGATCCAGAACCGGGAGACCTGCTACAAGATGCTCAAGACCATGGTGGCCGAACACTACCGCCTTGAAGAAGAAGCCAAGCGGGATGCCCGCATGGCCGAAAAGAAAAAGGTGGAGTGGGGAAGCCAGATCAGGAGCTACGTGCTGCAGCCCTACCAGCTGGTGAAGGACCTCCGCACCGGAGTGGAAACGTCGGATACCGCCGGCGTGCTGGACGGAAAGATCAAGCCTTTTATCAACGCCTACCTGCTCAGCACCAGCGAGAAGCAGGGGTCTTAGGGGATGTGCCCCTAGGAGAGGGGGTAGCGTAAGACTCAAGGAGATCCCCGACCAAGTCGGGGATGACATAACGCAAGAATGCAAAAAAATCCCGACCGTAAAGGTCGGGACTAAAAAACTAGTAACTAGTAACTAATAACTAGCCCGTAGGGCGTAACTGCGCGAAGCGTATTAGTCATCGTCTTCAGCAGGTCTCTTCGACAGCTGCTTGCGGCGGATGGGGTCCAGCTCGGTCTTGCGGAGGCGGAGTACTTCGGGCGTGACTTCGATGCATTCGTCTTCGTTGATGAAGGTGACGCATTCTTCCAGGGTCATGCGGCGGTAAGGAGTTAGCTGGATCATGTCGTCAGCGGACTTGGAGCGCATGTTGGTAAGGTGCTTGCCCTTGGTGACGTTCACGGTAATGTCCACGTCGCGGTTGTGTTCGCCCACGATCATGCCCGGATAAACTTCGGCGCCCGGTCCGATGATGAGGTAGCCGCGGTCTTCCAGGTTGGAAAGGGCGTAGCTGGCGGCTTCGCCCGGTTCCTTTGCAATGAGCACGCCGTTGATGCGGGTGGGGATTTCGCCCTTGTAGGGCTGGTATTCCTTGAAGAAGGACTGGGTCACGGCGTAACCCTTCGAGAGCGAGAGGAGCTTCGGGCGGATACCGATAAGGCCGCGGGAAGGAACGATGAATTCCAGGGACACGCGGTCGTTGTCGTCGGTGACCATGTTCACCATTTCGCCCTTGCGCTGCTGGATTTCCTGGATGCAGGCGCCGCTGAATTCGCTGGGCACTTCCACCTTGAAGTCTTCCACCGGTTCCAGGAGCTTGCCGTTTTCGTCGTTGTGGAAAATCACCTGGGGGGATCCGATGGTGAATTCGTACAGTTCACGACGCATGTTTTCCACGAGGATGGTGAGGTGCAGAATGCCACGGCCCGAAACCTTGAAGGTAGAGGCGCCGTCCACCTTTTCGACGAGGAGGGCGGGGTCTGCCATGTGGGCACGTTCCAGGCGTTCCTGAAGCTGGTTACCCGTCATGAACTTGCCGCCGTACTTGCCTGCGAGAGGCGAAGTGTTCACGGTGAAAATCATGGAGATGGTGGGCGGGTCGATATGGATGCGGGGCAGGTGCTTCGGATTGTTCGCGGCGCTGATGGTATCGCCGATGTCGAAGGTGTCAAGCCCAGCAATGAGCACGATTTCGCCCGGACCTGCTTCGTCCACCGGCTTCGGGGTGAGGCCCTCGTAGCGCAGGATCTTCTGGGGGCGGATGGTCTTCACGGTGCCGTCGGTAAAGGCCTGTGCGTAGGTCTGGTTCGGCTTGAGCACGCCCTGCTGCACACGGCCCACGGCCAAGCGGCCGAGGAAGGTGGAGTATTCGAGGGATGCAATCTGCAGGAGCGGTTCGGCGGTGGGGTCGCCCTTCGGGGCCGGAATGCGCTCGATAATCTTGTCCATGAGGATGCTGAAGTCGCCGTCCGGGTCTTCCATCTCGGCCTTGCAGATGCCCTTGCGGCCGGAGCCGAACACCTTGTCGAAGTCCAGCTGTTCTTCGTTGGCGTCCAGTTCGCAGAAGAGGTCGAACACCTTGTCGAGGGCGCCGTGGGGGTTACAGCCGTCGCGGTCGATCTTGTTTACCACCACGATAGGGATAAGCCCCAGTTCGAGGGCCTTCTGGGTCACGAATCGGGTCTGGGCCATGGGGCCTTCAAAAGCGTCCACAACCAGCAACACACCGTCCACCGTACCGAGAACGCGTTCCACCTGGCCGCCGAAGTCGGCGTGCCCCGGGGTATCCACGATGTTCACGCGGTAGCCCTTGTACATGACGCTGGTGTTCTTGGAGAGAATGGTAATGCCGCGTTCCCGTTCCAGGTTGTCGCTGTCCATCACGCGTTCGTTGACTTCTTCGCCTTCGTGGAAGGTTCCGCACTGCTTGAGAAGCTGATCGACGAGGGTGGTTTTACCGTGGTCAACGTGGGCGATAATGGCGACGTTTCTGATTTTCGATTGATCCATAAAGGGCTCTTTTGGTTCTTGTTTATTTTGGGCCCAAATTTAGAAAAACGTGCTGCGATTTGCAACACGCTGTAATACGCTTAAAGGCTTTTGCAGACCTTAGTCGTGTATGGAATTCTTGAGGCTTTCGATAAGGCGGGCAAAGCTCGGGTCGGAGGCCATTTCCTTTTTTACGGAATTGATGGCGTGAACCACGGTGGAGTGGTCCTTTCCGCCAAAGCGGGAACCGATGCTCTGGAGGCTGATGGGGGAGAGTTCACGCATCAGGTACATGGCCACCTGGCGGGCTTTGGAAACTTCCTTGGTGCCGCGTCCGGATTCCACCAGTTTGGCCTCGGGAACTTCGTAGTGGGCAGACACCGTATGGAGTACGGAGTCCAGGCTCACGCGACGACGGAGCGTGGGGGCGATTTCGGTCACCACCCGTTGGGCGATGCTCATGTCGATATCGTGGTTCAGCAGGCTGGACTGGAGCGTCAGCTTGATGATGGCACTTTCCAGGCAGCGGACGTTGCTTGCGATGTTTTCTGCCAAATAATGTAAAACTTCGTCGCTGATTTCCAAGTGCCGCTCTTCGGCCTTCTTGTGGAGGATGGCTTCGCGGGTTTCCACCTCGGGGGGCTGGATGTCAACGGTAAGGCCCCAGGCGAAACGGCTCACCAGACGGTCGGACAGGTTCTTGACTTCGGCGGCGGGGGCGTCGGAGGTCAGCACGATTTGCTTGCCGGCCTGGTGCAGCGCGTTGAATATCAAGAAGAATTCGTTTTGTGTCTCGTACTTACCGGTCCAGTTCTGGATGTCGTCGATGAGCAGGATATCTACTTCGTTGCGGTAGAAATCGCTCATCTCGGTGACCCGGCCTTCGCGGAGGCTCTTCATGTACTGCTGGGAGAAATCTTCGGAAGTCAGGTAGCAGACCCGCTTTGCCGGATTTTCTTCCAAGATGTAGTTACCGATGGCCTGCAACAGGTGGGTCTTGCCCAGACCCGAGGAACCGTAGATAAACAGCGGGTTGTACTGGGAACCGTTGGGGTTCCTTGCAACGGCAAGGGCTGCGTTGAAGGCCAGCTGCGCCTTGTCGCCGGGCACAAAGTTTTCAAAACGGTAGCTGCTGGAAAGGGGAACGCTAGGCTTGATGAAATCCTTGAAGGATTCGTTTTCGTTCTTGGTGGCCTGGGGAATAACCTCTTGAGGCTGGAACTCGAACTCCATGGCCACGTCGTCGTGGTTAGTTTCTTTCCAGGCGAGACGGATAAGTTCCTTGTAGGCGGAATAGACCGACGTGTCCAATCCGGGAGGGATAGAGATGGTGGCGTGTCCCGTGGTCTGGCTGATCAGCTTGGTCTGAGCAAAATAGGTTTTGAACACGGAATCAGAAAGCATTCCGCGGAGGTAGTTCAAACTTCTTTCCCATTCAATTGCCATACATCTATCCTTGACCGGTGGACCGGGTTTTCAAATCTATCAACAGGTAGGCCCTACAATCTAGAAAAATAGCCTTTGTTGTTGATAAGTTCAAGTCAAAGGATTGTAAAAAAGGGGCGAAAAAGACCCCGAACCGGCACTCTAAGTCCTTGATAGTCAAAAAATTAAAAAAACGAGACTTGGGCTCGAGAGGTGGTTTTGCTTTGCCAGATTGCGCTGTGTTGTTAGTTTGTGTGTAATTATTGGGAAGGGCAAAATGCCTCCCGTTTGAGGCGTAAAATCCTTAAATTTTACGAAAATAACTACATTTGGGTTACCTATGCAGTTTCTTGACCGTCTCGATTATGTGTTCTGGATTCCCCTTGTTTTGTGGGTTCCCCTGTTTTTTTGGTTTATGCGTTGCTCCTATCCGCTGTTTTTCAAGAAAATGGTGAAAAAGGGAAAGAAATGGGCCTACATGCCCGAAAGGTTCGGAAAAAATTCCCCCCGGATGGCAATATATCGTCTTTTGAACGTGCTTTTTTCTCTGGTCGTATCCCTGGGTTCTTCTATTGGTGTGGTCTGGGCGCTGAACAAGTGGACCCAGGTTCCTGCGGTTTACGGTTTTGCGTCGGCGATAGCTTTCCTGGTATTTGCGATGGTCCTGTACCGTCTTGCCGTAGGGAAGGTGGCGGTGATTTTCCAGTCTGCTTACTTTCTGGAATATCGTCGCGCCCACTACGAGTCGGATAGCAAGGGCAAGATGCAGAGCGAGGCGGATATCCACAACCGTGCCATCTGGAGCTTTACCAAGAACCTGAGGCATGCGGAATCCCACGGCAGGCTCTGGAAATACGTGAACGCCATGGCGAAAACCAAGAAGATTCCTCCCGACATTCTTGCGGAAGTTTACTAGGGTAGGGTCTAGGATTTAGAGGTTAGGATCTAGGTAGAATGTCTAACATATTGGATTCCATTGGTGTAGGGGAGAACGTCCTGGACGGACGGGCGGCTTGGAAATACGCCGAAGATATTTTGCTGAAGGTTTCTAGGACGTTTGCCTTGAATATCAATGTGCTCAAGGGACGCCTGCACAAGAGCATTTTGCTTGCCTACCTTTACCTGCGCATCGCCGATACCGTAGAAGACGACCCGGAGATGACGGCGTCCCGCAAGAACATTGTGCTTGGGCTTTTTTCCGCCATCTTCAAGACACCAGCCCTTTCTGACGATGCTGTGTCCGCCTTTGAGAAGGCTTTGCCCGACAGCTGGCATAAATCGGATCACCCCTACATGGACCTGTGCCTCCATACTCATGTGGTAGTGCCCCTGCTGAAAAAAATGCCCGAACGCTACGCTGCTCCGGTGCGGGCGGTGACGGTGGAAATGTGCCAGGGCATGGCGAAGTTTGCCCTTAGGCAAGAGGCTGCCCTCAGCTCCGGTTGGTTTACGCTGGAGCGTGTGGAAGATCTTGACGAATACTGCTACTACGTGGCGGGAATCGTTGGAAAACTGCTCACCAACCTTTTTGCTGCCGATACAAAACTGATAGGCCCTGCCCGCAAGGCGGAACTGCAAAAGCTGGATGTGAGTTTTGGCCTTGCGCTCCAGGTGGCAAACATCGTGAAGGACTGCGTGGAAGATTCTTCCCGACGGGTGTGCTTTGTGCCCGAAGAAATTTGCCGCCGTCACGGATTCAAGCATTCTTACGAGATGTTCGGGCCGCCTATGGGAGACATGGAAGATTACAACAAGCGCCGTGCCGCCGTGATGGAAGAACTGGTGAAAAAGGCCTGGAGTCATTTGGACGACGCCATCGCCTATACCAAGCTGTTGCCCAATGTGAAAATGCGGACCCGCCTATTTTGCCTGTGGCCCTTGTTCATGGCTGCCGAGAACATGAAGATTATCGGCGACGGCTCCAGTATTTTTGCCTCGGACCAGAAGGTGAAAATCACCCGTGAAACGGTGAAGCGGATTATCAAGCAGACCATGATGCATTTCTATTCGGATAAGTGGATAGACAAGAGTTATGCGAAATTGAAGAAGGAAGCTGGAATTTGAAAATAATTGATGTCATAAACAAGTGGCCGTTCCATTTGGGTGTTATCGTATTTAGCATCGTGTCTGACCAACTCACAAAGCTGTGGGCGCTGGTGCGCTTTACCAACGATACGGGCGCCCCGAACCACGACGTGATCAACGTGATTGGTGAATGGATTCGGTTCCAGCTGGTGTTCAACAAGGGCGCAGCCTTCAGTAGCCGCCCTCAGGACCTGATGCCTTTCTTGCCGCCTTGGCTTTTCTTTTTGCTGATTTCCATTGTGGCAAGCGTCGTGCTTTTGTGGTTTTATCGTTCCATCGACAAGCGGGACTGGATGAGTCGTCTGGGCGTGGTGATGATTCTGGGCGGTGCCGTGGGGAACTTTATCGACCGCATGCGGCTTTCCATGGTGGTGGATTTTATCGATTGCGATTTGCCCGACTTTATCATGACCCGGTTCCCCACATTTAACGTGGCGGATTCCTTCGTGACCGTGGGCGTGGCGGTAGTGATTCTTTCGCCTGTGATTTTACGAAAACTGCACAAACAGATTAAGGAAGAAAAACAAGGCACTGAACATTAAACTAGTAATGAGTTATGAGCGGTGAAATATCTTGTTTCCACCATAACTGACAACTCATAACTGACAACTCATAACTAACTATGAATTATCTCGTAAACGAACAGCATTCCGGTGAGCGCATCGACAAGTTCCTTGTGGGTGTCATGGAAAACGTGTCCCGTACCGACGTGCAAAAGCTGATTGCCGCAGGCGAAGTCAAGGTGGGCGGTGCGAAGGCTTCCAAGAATTTCCGTGTAGAGACGGGCATGGTGGTGGTGGTGGATAAGATTCCAGAAAAAGAAGCCAGCACCCTGGAGCCCGAAAATATCCCGCTGGATATCGTTTACGAAGACGATGACATCGTTGTGCTGAACAAGCCCCGCAACCTGGTGGTGCATCCGGGAAACGGCGTGCAGAACGGGACCTTGGCGGCAGGCCTGTTGTACCATTTCAAGGAAAATCTTTCGGCGATAAACGGGCCGCTCCGCCCGGGTATTGTCCACCGTTTGGACAAAGATACGCCGGGCCTTATGGTGGTGGCCAAAAACGATGCCGCCCACAGGCACTTGGCTCACCAGCTGGAAACCCGTACGCTCCACCGTACTTATAACGCCCTGGTGTGGGGACATGTCCGTGACCTGGAAGGGACCATCGATGCGCCCATCGGCAGGAACCCCAAGAACCGCTTGAAGATGGCGGTAGTCAAAGATGGCAAGCCCAGCCGTACCCACTATGTGGCAAAGAAGTTTTTTGCCTTCGCGACCCTGCTGGAACTGCAACTGGAATCGGGACGCACCCACCAGATTCGCGTACACAGCCGTTACATGGGCCATCCGGTAGTAGGGGACCCGCTGTATGACGGCCGCGACGGATGCCTGAACCGCGTGTCCCCCCTGATGAAGGACATTGCGGCCAAGGTTCTGGAAATTGCTCCGGCCCAGCTATTGCAGGCGGTAAAGATTGAACTGATCCACCCGACCACGGGCAAGAAGATGAAGTTCAAGGTACCCCTGGAAAAGCCTTTCGAGCAGGTGCTGAAACTCTTGAAGAAGGAATGTCCTGCAGGCGCTCCGACCTTCGACGAAGACGAAGGGTTCCACGATTTTGATGCGGACATCCGCTTTGACGAAGGATACGAAGAAGAATTCGATGAAGAATCGCTGGACAAGTTCGACGAATGCGTATTTCCGGAACTGAAGGAAAGAAAGACCCGTGCCCAGCGTCATGCCGAAAAGGCGGCGACGGCTGCTCACCGCAGGGCCAAGGCCGCCGAACGCAAGCGTATCAAGCAGGAGAAGGCCGCCCGTAGGCGTGGAATCGCTCCCGAGGATTTTGTAGAACCAGGATACGAGCCCACCATCGACCCGGATTTACTGTAATTGCTAATTTTAAAGTCAAACAAAGGATAAAACATGCGTGATCAATTCGAAAGCCCGCTTAACAAGCGTTATGCCAGCAAGGAAATGAGTTTCATCTTCAGCCCGCAGTACAAGTTCCAGACTTGGCGGAGGCTCTGGATTTACCTCGCCGAATCTGAAATGGAACTCGGCCTCCCGATTACGCAGGAGCAGGTGGACGAACTGAAGGCCCACGAAAAGGACATCAACTTTGAAGTCGCCGAAGAAGAAGAAAAGCGCCGCCGTCACGACGTGATGAGCCACGTTTACGCTTACGGCGTCCAGTGCCCCAAGGCCAAGGGCATCATCCACCTGGGTGCAACGTCTGCCTTCGTGGGCGACAACACCGACCTTATCCAGATGCAGCAGGCCTTGATTCTCGTGCGCAAGCGTCTTTGCCGCGTGATGGACAAGCTTTCCAAGTTTGCGATGAAGTACAAGGACATGGCCCAGCTCGGCGCCACGCATTTCCAGGCTGCCCAGCTCACCACCGTGGGTAAGCGCGCTTGCCTCTGGCTCCAGGACATGCTCATCGACCTCGAAGAATTGAACTTCCTCATCGAAGTTCTCCCGTTCCGCGGCGTGAAGGGCACCACCGGCACGCAGGCCAGCTTCATGGACCTGTTCAACGGCGACGAAGAAAAGATTATGGAACTGGACCGCCGCGTGACCGCCAAGGCGGGCTTCAAGCGCGTGCTCACCATCACCGGCCAGACCTACACCCGCAAGTGGGACAACCGCGTGAACCAGGTGCTCAGCTCCATCGCTCAGAGCTTGCACAAGTTCGCCACCGACATGCGCCTCATGCAGGGCGTCAAGGAAGTGGAAGAACCCTTCGAAAAGACGCAGATCGGCTCTAGCGCCATGGCTTACAAGCGTAACCCGATGAGGAGCGAACGCATCTGCTCCCTGGCCCGTTTTGTGATGGCCCTGGTCAACAGCACCGCCTTCACGCAGGCAACCCAGTGGTTCGAACGCACTCTCGACGATAGCGCCAACAAGCGCCTCGCCATTCCGGAAGCGTTCCTCGCCATGGATGCCATGCTCATCATCGCTGAAAACGTCACCAACGGCCTTGTTGTTTATCCGAAGGTTATCGAAAAGCGCATCATGGCCGAACTCCCGTTCATGGCTACCGAAAACATCATTATGGAAGGCGTCAAGAACGGCGGCGACCGCCAGGAACTCCACGAAGAAATCCGCGTGATGTCCATGGAAGCGGGCAAGGTCGTTAAGGAACAGGGCAAGGACAACGACTTGCTCGAACGCGTGCTGAAGAACGAAAAGTTCCAGAAGCTCGGCATCACCGAAGCGAAACTCAAGGAAATCCTCGACCTGCGCAAGTTCGTGGGTCGCGCTCCGGGTCAGGTTGTGAAATTTGTGACCGAAGAAGTCCGCCCGGCGATTGAAGCCATCCCGGATTGGGCTACTATCGACGCCGGCGAATTAAAAGTGTAAAATCGCTTTATAACACATCGCAATACTTTGTCACGCGAGCTCTCGCTGTATGTTTTATACAGCTTCGGCTCGCGTTCCTTGTCTTGCTCGGTTCTAAAGCGATTTTTTTGCTCGTTTCTGGGCGAATTTTGTTCTAAAGCGATTTTGTTTGGCTAGGCACTAAGTCAAATTACTCGTTAGCATAAATTCATTAGTTTCGCAATTTTTCTATTTTCGCCTTATGTTTTTTTCGAAGAAAATTTTTGCTTTCTTGTCCCTTGCGCTCGCTTGCGCCTGTTTCGCTTTGCCGCAGACGGGAACATTCCGCGATGCTCGCGACGGACACACCTACAGGACGGTCGTTGTCGGGACCCGCGTCTGGATGGCCGAAAACCTTGCGTTCAATGTGAAAGGGAGTGCCTGCTACGACAACAATCCAGAGAATTGCACAAAGTACGGCCGCCTCTATAATTTTGAGATGGCAAAGAAGGCATGTCCTACGGGCTGGCACCTGCCAGAAAACGACGAATGGAAACGTTTCCGCACGGTCATCGAAGACAGCGACGGTAAGGAGGCCGCCTGGGTGAGCCTCAAGTCGCGGGACAAGTGGGATGGCTCTGACCGTTACGGTTTTGATGTAGTGCCAGCGGGCAAGGCTACCGACGAATTTGTGGAACTAGGAGTGTCCGCCCATTTCTGGAGCGCCACCAGCGAAGAAGGAGACGCTTACGGCTGGCATTTGGCCCCTCCTGGCGATTTCTCCATGGAATTTGATTACAGCGGGAATATGTATTCCGTGCGCTGTCTCAAAAATTATTGATGCTGTTTTCGCATACGCAAAGCGTATGCGGGAGGCAAACTTTGTTTGCCGACCTCAATAAGCTATTTGTATTCCACGTGGAATAGGAAGCGGTCTTTAGATACAAACCAATCGCTGCCATCGCAGGTTTTCACGTATAGGTGCAATTTGCGGTGGTTGACGGTCTTCGTGTATTCGTGTTTAGGCCCACAATCGCCTTGGTTGCCCTCGTCTGAATCGTATTTCCAGCCCATGTCTTCAATGGCCTGGTAAAATTCAGCATATTTTTCATAGTAGAAATAGCATTCCAACCGCCAAAAGGGACCCGAGTATGAGTATTCACCGGGCTTCATGCGTTCGGTGACGTCAGTGGTGACATGTTCTTCGGAGTAGCAATCCTCGGGAATGGGGTTTCCTTTGAATTGCATGATAGGGGTCATGTCCCGGAGTTCCTCGGCAGAAAAGTCTTCTGGCTCGGGGTCGGTAGAACAGGCAGCAAGTCCACAGAGGGCAGTAGAAATAGATAAAAGAATCGTTATGAAGTGTTTTTTCATTATGAAGCCAGACCTTGTCCTGTTGTCATTCGTCATCTGAACGAATTGCATTGAGCCATTCAGTAAGTTTATCTTCGTAATATTCAACGTGGAACAAAAAACGATCGTCTGATACGAATATAGAAGAACTGCAGGTTTTTACGTACAGGTGTAATTGGCGGTCGCCGACAGTTTGCTTGTATTCGTGTTTTGGCCCGCAGTCTCCGTCATCACCTTCATTTTTTTCGTATTCCCAACCCATGGCTTCAACGGCATCGTAGAAATCTTCGTAATGCTTGAAGTAAAAGTGGCAATACATTCGCCAATAGGGAGCGTCGCCGTTTCTGTAAGTTACATGGCTTTCAGAATAGCATTTCTCAGGAATGGGATTCCCCTTGAATTGCATGATGGGGGTTAGGTCCCGCAGTTCTTCGGCTGTGAAATCTTCCGGTTCACTGCACGCTTGTAAAGCGTAGAGGACCAGTACAAGCGGCAGAAATATCAAAACGGAAAACTTCATTCGCAGGTTAGCGCAGCACAATATCCCCGTTCGCGACGAGCTTGTCACGCAGCTTGTTGTGGGCCTTGTTGACTTCGTCGTCGGTAAGCGTGCGGTCCATGGCCTGGTAGGTGAGGCTGTAGACCATGTTCTTCTTGCCGGCTTCGATTTTGTCGCCTTCGTAGATGCTCTTGAGAGTAATCTTCGCGAGGTTCTTGGGGTTCAATCCCTTGATGCGGGCGACAATGTCTTCGTGAGTCATGGACTTCGCCACTTCCAGCGAGATGTCGCGGCTAGACGGCACCTGGCGGCTGAAGGCTTCGAACACGATCTTCTTGTGGGTCGCGTGTTCCATCTTGTCCATGTCCAGCTCCATCACGTAGGTGGTGTAGCTGATGTCATTAGCGGCCATCACGGAGGGGTGGAGTTCACCCATGGTGCCGAGCACCACGCCGTCGGCGAGGATTTCGGTCTGCTTACCCGGGTGCAGGAAGATTTCAGGCTTGGCGCTCACGCGGAATTCCACCACGAGGCCCACGCGCTTGAGGAAGCTCTGCACGAATCCCTTGAAGGCGGAAAAGTCAATCTGGGCGGGCTTGTCGTTGAGCGGGTTCACGTCGAAGGCGCCTGCAACGGCGAGGGCGACGAGGTTCGATTCGTCAAAGCCCGGATCGCGCACGTCCTTGCGGTCGCGCTTGAACTGGCCCTTGGCCACTTCGAACAGGCGCACGGAACCGGGGCGGTTCTTCTCGTTCTCGGCAACGCTCTTGAGGAGGTTGGGGAGAAGGCTCGTGGGCACGGCGCCCAGCTCTTCGGAGAGCGGGTTCAGGAGTAGTGCGGGCTTGCTGCGGCGGTCGTCGCTTTCGGGGCCAAAGAGGGCCTCGGTGCGGGCCTTGCTCGTGAAGCGCAGGCTCAGACATTCATGCAGACCCATGGCAGAAAGCGTCTTGCGGATCTTACGGTTCAGAACTTCAATCGGCGGAAGTTCGTTGGGCTGCATCTTGAAGGAAGGCAGCGTGTACGGGATGTTGTCGAACCCGACGAGGCGGGCGACTTCTTCGATGAGGTCCACTTCGCGTTCGAGGTCGGGACGGAAGCTCGGAATCTTGAACGTGATGGAGTCCGCCGTCTTGGAGACGACTTCGAGGGCGATGCCCGTGAGGAACTTTTCCACCTGGGCCATCTCAAGCTTCATGCCGATAACGCGTTCGGCCTGGGCGATGCGGAGCGTGACCACGTTGTTTTCTTTCTTGTGGTCGTCGCCGGTGTATTCGACGCTGCCCTTGAGGATGCGGCCACCCGCGACTTCCTGGATGAGGGCGCAGGCGTACTTGCTGTATTCGTCCTGGGTGGCGAAGTCGATTTCACGTTCAAAACGGTAGCTGGAGTCCGTGGAAATGCAGAGGCGCTTCGCCTGCTTGCGGACCACCGTCGGGTTGAACCAGGCGCTCTCGAGAAACACGTTCTTGGTGGCATCGACGATTTCGGATTCGACGCCGCCCATCACGCCGGCAACGCAAGCCGGACGGTCGCCGTCGCAAATCACGAGGTCGTTTTCGACGAGTTCGTGAGCGGTGTGGTCAATCGTTTCGATTTTTTCGCCCTTCACTGCGCGGCGCACCTTGATCTTGTTGCCGTGCAGCTGGTCCATGTCAAAGCTGTGGAGCGGCTGGCCCACGTCCATCAAGATGAAGTTCGTGATGTCCACCACGTTGTTGATGCTGTTCATGCCCACGGCGTGCAAAAGCTTTGCGAGCCAGGACGGGGACTTTTCGACCTTCACGTCCTTGATGACGCGGCCCACGTAGCGGGAGCAACCGCAGCCGGGAACCACTTCGAGGCTGATAGCGGAACTTGCCGGTTCGGCATCTTCCTTGAGTTCGTAGGCGAGGGGCTTCAGCGGGCGGTTGAACTTCGCGGCCAGTTCGCGGGCCACACCGCGGTGGCTGAGTGCATCCGGGCGGTTCGGGGTCACGTTCAGTTCATAGCACACGTCGTACATGCCGAGGCTCACGAACGGAGTGCCGGCCGGAATGCTGTCATCCAGCACCATGATGCCCGCGTGGTCGTCGCTAAGGCCGATTTCGTCTTCGGCGCAAATCATGCCGAAGCTTTCCACACCGCGGATCTTGGACTTCTTCATCTTGAGGGTGCCGCCGTCGGGGAGCGGAAGTTCCGCGCCAATGGGGGCGAGAACCACGGTCTGGCCTGCGGCTACGTTCGGGGCGCCGCACACGACCTGGAGCGTTTCCTTGCCGTCGTTCACGGTGGTGATGTGCAGGTGGTCGCTGTCCGGGTGAGCTTCACAGGTGAGGACCTTCGCTACAACGAGCTTTTCATAGACCTTGCCCGGTTCTTCCATGCCTTCGACTTCGAGGCCAATAGAGGTGAGGGCCTTTGCAACTTCTTCCGCGGATTCCGGAAGATCAACGTGACGTCTGAGCCAATTCAAAGAAACTTTCATCTTTTCCTCTTTGGCACGGTTTTCGCGCCGTCAGATAGCCGCAAAATCCGTGCCTGCTTAAATTTTCCCGGGTAAATATAGAAATTACACTCTTTTTTACCGCAGCGGGTATTCCTTGTATTCCTTGACGCCGAATTCCTGACGCAGGTAATCCCAGCGCACCAGACGGTTTTTCCAGTAGTACTTGCGGTACAGGCGACGGGCCACGCGGCTGGTGAATTCGTAGGGAATGGTGTGGTGGTCGTCGGCCACGCTTTCCATAGAAATGCGGTGGTCCAGTTCGCCGTTCACCACATCCACCGTTTCGCCAACCTGCACGTCGGGAATGTGGCTCACGTCCACCATGGTGGCGTCCATGCACACGCGGCCGAGAATGGGGCAGAGCTGCCCACGGATAAACAGGAATCCCTTGTTGTAGCCACCGCGGAGGTAACCGTCGCCGTAACCGATGGCCACGGTGGCGATTCGAGTGGGCTGCTGTGCCATCCAGTAGCCGCCGTAACTGACCGTCTCGCCGGGCTTCACGTCGTGAATGTGGCGGATGGTGGACTTGATACGCATTACGGGCTTAATCGGCCACGGCGAAGGGGCGGCCCCCATGCAGTTGTAGCCGTAAAGGGCAAGACCCGGACGCACCATGTCAAAGTGGCTTTCGGGGCGGGTGAGGGTGCCTGCGGAACTGCTGCAGTGGCAGATGGCGGGCCGGAGTCCTTCCGCTTCCAGCACGTCCACGAGCCGCGTAAATCTCTGGATTTGGATGTCGGTCTTGGGGTTCCCCGGCATGTCGGCGGTGGCCAGGTGGGTGAACATCCCTTCGAAATGCAGGTTCTTGAGGCTCAGTGCCGCGCGGATGTTGTTGAAGTCCTCGGCGTCAAAGCCGTAACGGTTCATGCCCGTATCAACGGCCAGGTGGGCCTTGCAGGTGGTGCCCGTCTCTTTCAGGAACTGGTCAAAGGCCATGGCGGTACGGATGTCCGTGATGGCTGCGGTCAGCTGGAATTCCACGAAGTAGGCAAAGTCAGAGGGCGTGCAGGGGCCAAGCACCAGAATGGGAAGGTCCATGCCGTACTGACGGAGGAGCATACCTTCGCTGATGTGGGCCACTCCCAGGTAGTCTGCACCGCCGAACTTGGCGGCAAAGGAGCAGGCGAGGCTCCCGTGACCGTAGGAGTCGGCCTTTACGGGTAAGAGAATCTTGGTGTTTGCGGGAATCTGGCTGCGGATGAACTTGATGTTGTTGCAGAGGGCATCCAGGTTGATTTCGATCCAATTGGGCCTTGCAATCTTGTTCAGGTCCGGCGGATTTTTTAGAAGTTTCGGTTGTTCGCTCATGCTTGCTATCGCCATAAAAAAGGTGCAAGACAATCTAGCAAATTATTCTATAGAAGAAATCCCCTTCAGGCTTTCTTCCAAGCATTCGCCCAGTAGTTTGGACAGGGCTTCCGCCGTGACTCTCGGTTCGCGACTGTCGGTGGACTTGCTCTTGTCGCACTTGCCTTCCCAGAGGGAGGTTCCTTGGGATACATCCGTGAATGAAATGCCGAGGAGCAAATGTGCCGACTGGCCCCCACCGTTATCGACTTCTTCAAGGGCGCCGATGTTTCCGGAGAGTTCGTATTCCGGCATGGTGCCGCCCGCTGTGACGACCGACTTGAACAGCCCGCTCTTTTCGGCATATTCGGCGACAACTTGGGTAATCATGTGCTCTGGCCGGCTTGCCCACAGGTCCAGTTCGTAGAACATGAAATCGTAGGGGGATTCCCGGTAGACGATTCCCGTGCGCTGGTAGGCGGGGTCGATGGTGAATTTTTTTATGGCTACAGTTTTTTGTGCAAACTTTGCGCTTGCCTTGGGCTTGGAAATGTTTTCTACGGCGAGGGTGTAGTAACGCGTGGGTTCTGTGGTTCCTCCGCCGAAACATCCTTGCAGGGTGAACGTTAGCAACAACAAGGCTGCAAGATTCCGGGCCGCGGTACGGAATAACGAGCAATTAATCATTTGCGCCTCTCCTTGTTTTCTGAATGGATGAGCATTGACGGGTTGTTCTTGATTTTCTGCGAGAATTCCTCCAGGTTCGAAAGCACGGCGTTCAGTTCCGTGACGGCGTTTCCAACCTGGTCTTCGTTCTTGTAAATCATCTGGTCTAGCCGTTTGGTCAACTTGTTGACCGATGCCATGGCCTGGTTCAGGTTGTCGTTGATATTCTTGGTGTCAATGGCTTCCAGTTTTTCTTTGAGGACATCCAGGTCTTCTCCCGCCTTGGCGGCAATTTTAGCCTCCTCGATTTCGGTCATGATATTTTTCATGGAACCGGCGGCTTCCGAGATGTTGTTGATGGGCTTGTCCAGATTCTGGGAGAGGCTGCTCAGGTTCTTGGTGGCCACTTCCAGGTTCTTGATAGCCTTGCTGATGTTTTCGGCGTTCTCAGAAGAGAAAATGTTGTTCAGGTTATGCAACAGCGTGTCGACCCGGCCGACGATGTTTCCTGCCTGGGAGGCTATTTCGTCAAAGGCGGATTCCTCTGCTGGCACAAAACCGCCTTCGGGCACGTCGGGTTCGTCAAAGTTACCGCCCGAAAGGATTATCTGTTTTTCGCCTGTCAGGGAGATGCCGTGGGTCATGCCTGCCCGCGTCCCTTTTTTGATGGGTGTCCCCTTGTCTACGCGGAAAGAAACGATGACCTGGTTCAGGTTGGCCGAGTCGATGTGGATTCCGGTTACGTTACCCACGTCGATACCGTTCAGCTTCACATGGGCCTCGCCGTATAGACCTGTGACGGACTTGTTGAAGATGGTGTAGTAGTTGTCGTATTCCCTGTTCAGGTATGTCGAAAGCACATATCCCAGAAATACCAGGATAAGGATTCCGCATAGAAGCATGAATGCGCCAATTCGAACCCGCTCTTTTCGTGTGGTTTCCATGGTAACTCCAAATCAGTCCACAAAGTTAAAATGGTAATAGTCCTTGTTGTCAATCTCTTTGGGACTTTTCCTGTTAAAGAAGGATTTTAAAACGGGAAGCTCGCTTTCCATACCCTGCTGCAGAGTTCCGTCCATGAGCACGTATCCGTCCTGTAAATAAATGAATCGGTCGCAGATAATCTTGATACTTTCCAGTTCATGACTCACGATGACCATAGATACGCCCAGGGTATCCCTGAGTTCCAGCAGGAGTTCGTCCAGGGAGCGGGCCGTCACCGGGTCTAGGCCTGTTGAAGGTTCGTCGCAGAACAGCAGTTCCGGCTTTAGGGCTATGGCACGTGCAAGGGCGGCGCGCCTCTGCATACCTCCCGAAAGTTCCGCCGGATACTTGTGGAACGCGTGCAGCAGGTGCACCTTTTCGAGCCTGTCGGCCACGATGGCCTCCATCTGGCTCTTGGGCATGTAGGGCATACTCCGGATAAGGGGCATCATGGCGTTTTCGGCGACGGTCAGGTCCGAAAGGAGCGCCCCGTTCTGGAAAAGCACGCCCATGCGCATTCGGGTGACATAGTCCAGCCCGCTTTTTGCCGAGTAGGTTTTTCCGAAATAGGTGATGGTTCCGCTGGTCGCTTTAATTAGCTTTAGGATGTTGTTCAGGAGGGTTGACTTCCCGCAGCCCGAACTTCCAAGAATCATGCGGATTTCGCCTCTCCGCACGTCAAAGGAAATGTCGTGGAGGACTTCTTTGCCCTTGTACCCTGTTCTCAGGTGTTCTACTTTGAGTGTAATATCGTCGTCCATGGTAACTCCTAGTAGAATGCGAAACTGAAAGCGCAGTCGGCGACGATGATGCTGGAAATGGAAATGACCACGCTGGAGGTGGTGGCGTGTCCGACGGCGTCGGCACCACCGACGGCGGTCAATCCCTTGTGGCAAGAAATCATGGTGATGAGCCAGCCAAACACCACGGCCTTTACGGTACTTTTCAAGAAAAGGACTGGTGGAATTCCGTCGCGGATTTCCTGGAAGTAATTGGCAAAGGAAATGTCAAAGAAGAAGAAGGCGATGAGGAACCCGGCAAGGCAGCCAGCAATGCCAGCGCAGAACGAAAGGATGGGCGTGCAGATGGTCATGGCGATAAAGCGGGGAACCACCAGGTACTGGACAGGAGAAATGGCCATGGCCTTGATGGCCTTGACCTCTTCGCAGACGCTCATGTTGGCAATTTCGGCGGCAATGGATGAGCCGGAGCGGCCCGCCAGGATGATGGTGGTCAGGAGCGGACTGATTTCGGCAAAAATCAGGTAACCCAGGCCCGAGGCCAGGTAGGACCCTCCGCCTACGGCCTTGAGCATGAAGGAACTCTGCAGGGCCATGGTAAAGCATATCAGGGCCACCATTAAAAAACAGATGCCCATGGCTTCGGCACCGAGCCTGTTGATTTGCTTAGCCGTCCCGCCGAACTTGCTTTTTCCCTTGTCGAAGTGTCCGTACAGGCTCCAATAGATGCAGGTGTTCAGGAGGACAAAAATCTTGGCGACACTCCTTGCGACAAGAATCGTGTTTTCGCCGAGCCTTTCGAGAAAGTTCTGGTTGACCTTGTTCTTTGGGGGAATCTTCGGCTTTTTGAGGTGTTGCAGATGAAACTTGATGTCGTCGTTAAAGTGGGCGAGGGTAAGCTTGTAACCGCTTTTTTCGCTGGTGTCTGCCAGGAGGGCGAAAAAGGCGTCTCCGCTATAGTCCATGTACTTCAGGCTCTTCCCATCCAGGAGGAGGGGCCCGCGCTGCAGGGCCTTTCTGCAGTTCTGCAGCAGGACCCTGCTATTTTCAGCGGTGAGGCTTTCCGGAAGTATGATGGTCTTGCTCTGCATGCAAAATCCTAGAAATTGTCATCCCGGTCAAACATGTGGGTAACGAATTCTACCACCAGTTTCTCGTAGGCTTCGTCGCTAAAGATAGTCTTTTGCATGAGGTCTATCGCCTCTTTTGAGAGTTTACCTGTCTTTGCAAGTTCTGCGCCGCCTTGCCAGTACCGTTTGCGCAAGATGTTTAGCCTGCGTTCCCCGCCCCGGTGGTGCAGGGCCCGCATCTGGGGGCAGGCCACAAGTTGGTAACCCTCGTGACCTAGGATAATGTCGAACTGCTTTACGATGGGCTCGTAAACAACGTCGATGTCGCACCAGGCACAACTGGACAGCAAGATGATTTTCTGGCCTTCTTTTTGGAACTGAAGCCCGTGGAGGTTAGAATTGGCCGCGTTAACGCCCTCTCCCAGTTTTTGACCCATGTAGGGGTGAACCATTCCCACGATACGGTCCATCAGCACCTTCATCTGTCCGGGGACGCCGAATAGGAACAGCGGGAAACTCCAGATGACGATGTCTGAATTGATGAGTTTTTCACGTATGGCGGGAACGTCGTCGTCCTTGATGAAACAGCTTCCGTCGGGCCGACCCCAGCAACTGAGGCAACCACGACAGGGCTTGATGTTCATCTTGTCGATGAAGATGTACTCGGTTTCGAAAGAACCGTTTTCTTCAAGGCCCTGAACAAAGGCCTTGGTTGGAATCAGTGTGCCGCTCCGTTCGTTTTTGGGGCTTGCTACCATTACGAGGATTTTTTTTGTTTCTGCCATTCAGCGGTCCTAATTCCACTAAGTTAGATTTCCAGGAAAGTCTTCAGGTCTTCCATACGCTGTTTTGCCATATCGACGCCGTGCTCATAGGATTCGTTCATCTTGTTCATGTCGGTATCGAACTGGTCGCAAAGGTCAATAATTGGGCGAATCAGGAACAGTTTCCCCTCTTTTTCCAGGGCTTCCATCTGGATAAACTTTTTTTCGTACCGCTTGAGCCGTACCATCAATGCTCTAAAGAGATTGGGGTATTTTTGCTTGTACATGGGGTTGAGTATCGCTCTGTACTTGCGGAAATCCGTCACCGCTTCTCCTGGGTAGTGGGTAGAAATGGCCACTACCTTGTCGCACCCTTTCTCGAAGGCCCGTTCGTAGGGGATGGGTTCGGTAATGCAGCCGTCGGCGTAGTGCTTGTCGTCTAGCTTTGCCATAGGGAACAGCATGGGCAGGGCGCAACTGGCGCTGATCAGGTCCAGGAGCCGCTTCTTGTCTTGCTTTTCGGACCTGAATTCGGCGCGACCCGTCTCACAGCAGGTGAGGCCGATTTCGCATTCGACCCTGGAACTTGCGTAGGCTTCAAAGTCCAGGGGCATTTCACCGTCGGCAGACAAGTAGTTTAGGGCATGAAATTCCTTCTGGATGCCGATGTACTTGCTTGCCCATTTCTTGCCCTTTTGGAGTCGGGTGGGCAAGACGATAAAGCGGAGACGCCCCTGTTGGCGGGTAATGTAATTGATGGCCGCGTGCGCCCCGGCAGAAACGCCTGCAATGTAGTCAAAGGGGATGTCTTCGTCCATGAAGGTGTCCAGCACGCCTGCGCTGAACATGGTCTGGCGGGAACCTCCTTCTAGAACCAGCCCCGTTTTCATGCCAGTACCTCTTTTGGAGTTTCTGCGGCAACGGGCAAAGCCTTCGGCTCGGCTATGCCAAGGGCCTGCTGCTTGAGTTGCCAGACCTTCTGCCTAAAGTGTTCGCTCCGTTCTGTTAGATGTCTTGAAGAGGGGATTCCCTTCACCCGTTCAATTTTTTCGGCGTCTCCTACCACTATATGGGTGCGGTGTCCAAATTTGTAGATTCCGTCAAGACCGACAGAAAGAACCGGCGCTCCGGTACTGCGCGCAAGGAAGGCAAAGCCCGTCTTGAACTCGTTCAGCAGCCCGTCGTAACGGCACTTGCCTTCGGGAAAAATGATGACATTGTTCCCTTTTTCCAGTTCGCGTTTGGCAAGCAAGGCCCATTCGGTGTCCATGTTGAACCGGTCACAGGGAATCACGCATTTTGCGCGGGTCAGCGCCCAACGAAAATGGGGATCTTCAATCTGGTCCTTGGCCACCACGATACTCTTGTGGGAAAAGAAAACCGCAAGCATCATGATGGGGTCAAGCATGCTGGTGTGGTTGGCGATAATCACCGACGGAGTTCCGAGATGAACTGACTTGACCGATTCACCTGCAAAGATGACCTTCGGGCGGAACCAGGCGAACATAAAGACCCGCACCGTGTATATCACCACGATGACAACGAGATGCATGAAGCATTCTACCAGCGGGTTTTTCCTTGAGTTCCTAGCCACTAACCACTAACCACTGACCACGGATTTCTATTTCCCTAAGGATTCCTTTGGAATGCTCGTAAAGGTGAGGGCGCCCTTGGCGTGGACGTTTCCGTTCACTTTCACGATGCAGTCAAAGCCCACCAGCACGCCGCCTTCCTTGGTCTTCTTGACGGAAATTTCGAGCTGGTCGCCGGGAATCACCGGCTTCACGAACTTGAATCCGTCAATCTTCAAAAGCACGTAGAGATTCTTTTCCAAATCTTCGGCAGGTTTTTCAATCACCAGCGAGCAGAGCTGGGCGCAGCTTTCCACAATGAGCACGCCCGGCATAATCGGGGTTCCCGGGAAATGTCCCGTAAAATACGGTTCGTTCACGCTTACGTTCTTGATACCCACGGCAGATTCGTTCGGCGTAAGTTCCGTGACACGCTCGATCATCTGGAACGGCGGGCGCTGTGCAATCTTTTCGCTGATTTCGTAAATGTTCATCATAGGGAAAGTCCTCCGTCCAGCACGAACACCTGGCCGGTCACGTAGGCGAACTGGTCAGAGGCCAGGGCCGACACGATGTTGGCCACTTCGTCGGCGGAACCGAAACGTTTTAAGGGAATCTTTTCGAGGTACCCCTTGCGGGTCTCTTCGGGAATGGCCTCTATCATCTCTGTCGCGATAAAGCCCGGAGCCACGGCATTCACGCGGATACCGAAACCGCCCAGCTCCTTCGCGAGGGTCTGGGTCAGGGAGTTCACGGCTCCCTTCGTGGCGCTGTAGACGGCCTGGCCTGCCAACGCGAATTTCGACGACACGGAACTCATGTTGATAATCACGCCGGATTTCTGCTTGTACATCTTCACGGCCACCTGCTGGGCACAGTAGAAGTAGCCCTTCACGTTCAGGTCGAAGCACTTGTCCAAGGTTTCCGGGTTCATCATCATCAGGTATTCGTCGCGCACGATGCCTGCGTTGTTCACCAGTACGTCAATGCGGCCGTAGGCCTTGAACACCTCGCGGACCATCACCTTCACCTGGGAGAGGTCGGCCACGTTCGCCTTGTAAACCATGCCGTCGCCACCTTCGGCCTTGATCTGATCAAGCGTGGCGTTCGCCGCCTCGTCAGAACTGGAGTAGTTCACTACGACGGTGTAGCCGTCGCGGGCAAGGCGCAAGGCGCAGGCCTTGCCGATACCCTTTGAAGCACCTGTTACCAAAGCAACTTTCATGTTTTCGCTCCTTCTACCTGAAACTATTTACCGAAAATGACTGCGCTGTAAGACCCGCCTGCCGCAAACGAAATCACCAAAATTTTCTTGAGGCCAGTCGCATCGACCTTCTTGGATGCCACGGAACCGTCTGCCGCCACAAAGTAGGCGTTGTCGCCTGCAAGTTCACCACTCAGCAGGAGGGCCGCTTCGGCGGCGGCCAGGGCCGCAGACCCCGCACGGCCTTCACCGGTGCGTTCCTTGACTTCAAAAAGCGGCATCGTGGAAAGTTTTTCGCCGAACACGCGCCTGAGGGAACCCCTTTCGATATCGTCAATCCGCTTGCACCCGTTGGCGAACCCGCAAACCGCATCGATGTCGCTTACGGTGATACCAGCATCGGCCAGGGCATCTGCAATGGCCTTGTCGAGGGCGTTTTCGGAACCGGCGAGTTTTCCAAATTTCACGTTCTTGCGGCCGTGCCCAAAGCCCAGCGCATAGCAGTAGACCTTCGCGCCCCGGGACTTGGCATAAGAATCTTCTTCGAGCATGATAGACACGGAACCATCGCCCACCACAAAGCCTTCGTTTTCGGCATAGGGTGCGACCACCTTATTTGCCGCCACGCCAAGTTTCTGGGCAAATTCCGTAATAATCGGCAGGTTTTCGTCTGTACCGGTGGCCATCATTGCCTTTTCCTGGCCGTCGTGAATCACGTTCATGGAGTAGCCGATACTGTCGAGTCCTGAAAGTGGGCCTGTGGTAATGGTGACGCCGTAGCCCTTGATGCCGGAACAAATGGAAAGGTAGCCGCCAGCCGCATTGTAAACGGTGTGGGGGAACTTGAAGGCCGAACCCTGGGAGTTGCCTTCCCGTGCAATCAGTTCCTCGAAATCGTAGGTGGCGCCGAGGCCGCCTTCGCTGGTGCCTACGATGATGCCGATATCCTTGGCGTTGTCGTCGGTTACCGTGAAGCTGGCGTCTTGGAGGGCCCGCATGCCGGATACCGTCTGGAGTTGACCTAGGTTGTCCAGTTTACGGTAGAAGGCCATCTTGACCCCGAGTTCCTTGTAGTCTTCGAGGGCGATTGTGGAATGTACCGATGGGGATTCGGGCTTCTTGTCTGCCTTTACTGCTTCCAGGTAGGCCGCCTTGCTGTTCCCTAGCGGGGACACGATTCCAAGACCGGTTACGGCAATCTTCTTGCCTGCCGCAGACTGGGCGGCAACTTCGCCGGGGATTTTCGAGAAAACAATGGCCGCATTCGTGCCGCCGAAGGCCACGTTGTTGCTCAGCACGCACTTGAGTTCCTTGTGGCGGGCTGTGTTCTGCACAAAGTCAAGTGCTCCCACCTTTTCCTTGAGGGCGGCGGACTGTTCTTCGGTGTAGGGGAAGGTTGGGAGGACCGTATCCGTGGTTAGTGCCTTGATGCTGAATACGGCTTCGATGGCGCCGGCCGCTCCCAGGCAGTGCCCTGTGAGAACCTTTGTGGAACTTACGGAGATATTGGAGTTGTTTTCGCCAAAGAAATTCTTGAAGGCGGTAATTTCGGCATTGTCGTTTTTGCCGGTACCCGTGCCGTGGGCGTTCACGTAGCCGATATCGGACTTGTCGATGCCGGAATTCTTGACGGCGCGGCTGATGGCTTCCATCAGGCACACGCCATCTTCTCTGGGGGCGGTAATGTGGTTCGCGTCGCTGGTAACGCCAGAACCCAGTATTTCGCAGTACTGCTTTGCGGAACGCTTCTGGGCATGTTCGTAGGATTCCACGATGACGATACCCGCACCTTCGCCTAGGGTAATGCCGTTACAGCGGTTGAAGGGGGAACAACCGTTTTCATCCAGGGCGTGGAGCGAAAGGAATCCAGAATAGGGAACCGCCGCAAAGGAATCGGCTCCGCCTGCGATAACCACGTCTGCCTTGCCGGCACGAATCAGGTCACAGGCGACGGCTATAGAAATTGTGCCTGCTGCACAGGCGTTTGCTACATTGGTGACGATTCCGCCTGCTTCGCAGGTTTCGGCTACCTGGGAGGCGATTGCCGCAATGGGCATCTTGGCAATCTCAGAAACATCGCGACCGTGTTGGTGGTATTGTTCAATAGAGAGAACGCCGCCTACGCAACTGCCGATAACCACGCTTACGCGCTGGTCGTCGTTAAAGTTTGCAAGGCTGGCATCGGCCAGTGCTTCTTTTGTGGCCTTGATACAAAGTTTGGAAACTCGGTCTTTTTCTTTTGGTGCGTCGATTTCGTCTAGGGTGTTGCACTTGACTTCGGCAGCCAAGTCCGCATAACATTTATTGGTATCCACCGAGGTGGTCTTGTGGATTCCCGAAACAGAATTCAGGGCGCTTTTCCAGGTTTCTTCAACATTGTTACCGACGGCGCAAATAACGCCAAGGCCAGTAACTACACAGCGGCGTTCGTCAGGAGTCATAAGATGTAGATTAGGTTATGCTTTGTGAGCTTCGATGTAGGCGGCAATCGTATTGATGGACTGGAAATGTTCCTTGCCGACGCCGGTCATGGACACATTGAAGTTGCTGTCCACGAAGGAGATGATTTCCAGGGAATCCACGGAATCCAGGCCGATTTCTTCGCCGAAAAGCTCGGTGTCGTACTGGAGAACGTCGCCATCTACGCCCAGATCCGACATGAAAAACGCCTTCAATTTGCTTTTGACTTCTTCTTGATCCATTTTTTACCTCGAAAATTTTAAAGTATAACAAGGTAAAAATAGAAAAATAACGGAATTTCTCGCTAAAAAGCGTGTTTTTTCCGATATACCGCCCGATATGCAGGACGAAAAGAGCGTAAAAGTGTTTAATCCGGAAACAATTTTCTGACTTGCTGGGGCAATTCTCGCGTGGGTTGCCCATTTTTTAAGAAACAGTGCACAGATGAGCCTGTGGTGCAGAGCGCTCCATCGACAAAAACCTTGTAGTCGAATACGAAGTGGAGAGCCCCCTTTCGGGTCAAGGTGGTCTCGATATCCACAAATTCCCCATAGTGGGTGGGGCGCTTGTATTGGACTTCCAGCTTGAGAACCGGACTTACGAAACCCTCTTTTTCGATTTCCAGGTAGCTTGCTCCCAGGGAGCGGAAGTAGTCGGTACGGGCCAGTTCGAACCAGACGGGGTAAACGGCATGGTGGACCACCCCCATCTGGTCGGTTTCGGCATAGCGGACTTCGATTCGGGTGGTGTGGGTGTGGTTACAAGGGGTCATAGGGAAGTTGTTGAGTTAGAGGTTGGTTAAAAAGCCTGTCGGACATAGAACGAAAGACCCAGGTGGTCGAAATCCACCCACGAAAAATCCGCGCGGGCGTATAGGTTCTCTTTGAGGTTCAGGCCGAGCAGAGCGCCTATCCCGACGGACTTGTGCCAATTGTTTCGCATTAGCTCGCTGAAATGGTCTCCGGACTTGCCTCCTTCGAAAAAGACATGGCTCCCGAGACGCCAGAACAAAAAGCGCCGGATTTCTGCCTGAAGGATGACCGCCTGGTTGTCGCCAAAATAGAGACTTTCCACTCCGCGGAATCGGCATATTCCGTCTGGGCCCGCTAGCATGTCGAAGGGAACGTCTCCGCCGGAGCGCATCCACAGGAAACCCAGGGCGAGCGTTGTCCTGAGGGGTGTTTCGGTATAGCCTCGCAAGTCCAGGGATTCCGTGTCGAAGGTGTAGTCTCCGAAATGGCTGTTGTAGAACATCTGCTGCCACTGTAAAAGGTAGCCGTGGCGGGTCCAGTTGGTGTTGTCCCGGGTGTCGAGCCCAAACAGGTAACCGATGCCGTTTCGCCAGCCCGAATGGGTATCCGGGGTCTTGATGGTCTCGCTTTCCTCAAAGTCTATGTCCGAATGCTCTACGTGGATTTCGACGCCGTACTTGAGGCTCTGGGGCAGTCCTATCCTGGATTCGACCCTTGTGCCCAGCTGTAATTTTTTTCGGTCGTAGTTGACGAATTTGTCTATGTCCGGATCGTTGCCTCTCCCGAAATAGCTGGCGACCCAGTCCTGGTACTTGAGCAGGCTCCAAAGGGTAACCTGGTCGTGGAAAAAATAGAAGTAGGGCTCCAGGGCCAGGTGAAGCTGGTCTCTGGTGGAACCGTAAGCGGTGAACCCGATTTCGGGCACCTTTTCTCCTTTCTGGTCGGGCTTCAGGAAGAATAGGGCCATGAAACCGTACTGGAATTCGGTTTCTTCTGTATACCCCAGGACCGGCACTACGGAATAACGCTGGAACACGTCTTCATGTTCCAGGTCCATGTTGATTTCCTTGCTGGAGGGAGGAGCGGAACTAGACTGTGCAAAAGCGAAAATCGCTATGCACAGGTAGAACAGAACGGCTCTCCGCACTATCATTTTTGGTTTGCTTTTTCCAGCTCGCGGGCGTTGATAATCAGCATCTGCAGGCGGTTTTCGATGTTTGCAAAACTGGTATCCGGGTCGTAGTCAAGACTAAGAATCTGCACGTGGGGGCAGCGTTCCTTGACGGCCTTGGTAAGGCCACGGCCGGAGATGTGGTTTGCAAGGCAGGCGAAGGGCTGCAAGATGATGTAGCTGTTCACGCCGTGCTGTGCGTTGTACAGGATTTCGCCCGGAATCATCCAGCCCTCGCCCGTGTTGTAGGTGGGGTCGATGATGTCGGAAACGTAGTCCTTGAGTTCCACGCAGTCGGCGTGGTGCTCGTACAGCTTGAACTTGTGCATGGACTTGCGGGCGGTTTCTACGGCGTGGGTATAGACCCTTGCCGTCACGCCGCCTTCCACGCGGTCCATGATGGGGTTCGCTGAGAACCCGCGCTTTATTTTTTCGGCGCGGACCACCTCGTCCACGCGGAAAAAGTCCGTCATGCCCGGCAGGTAGACTTCCATGCCGTTGTTCATCAGGTAGTTTTCCACAAAGCCGTTGGCGCTGGGGTGGTAATTCATGAGGATTTCGCCAAGTACCGCCACGCGGGGCTTGCGGATGCCCCTCTTGCGTTCTTCGGTGATTTCGATTCCGTTGAAGGCCTCGATGCACTGTTCAAAGACTTCGATGAGCTTGGAGGGTCGCACTAGCTGGGCTGTGGTCAGGTGGCCTGCGACGGCAATCACCTTGGGCATCCATTCGTCGTAGACCTTCTGGGTGTCGCCTGCGTTCACTTCGTAGGGGCGCACGGCACGGTACATGGTCTCGATGGCGTCCATGGTCACAAGGCCCCACAGCATGTGGAGTCTGAAGTCGAGGCCCAGCTGGAAGCCGGGGTGCATGCCCTTGTAGTCCACGCCGGTGGTAATGATGGTCACGTCCTTGAAACCTGCTTCGTCCAGGGCCTTACGGGCGAGTACGGCGTACTGCACGGCGCGGCAGTTTTCGCAGTTCTTGGCAAGGCACATGGAAACCTGGTTCTGCGGAACTTCGGGGTGTTCCACCAGCCAGCGGAGGGCTTCGCCGATGTTCACCTGGCAGGGGAAGCAGATGTCGTTGTGCACGAATTTCTTGCCGAGTTCGATGGCCTTGCGGTCGGCTACCGGCAGGTATTCGGCGATATAGCCTTCACGCTTCATGTACTCGCTGGCCAGCACGGTAAAGGCGGGGGAGAGGTTCGGTGTCAGAATGCGGCGACGCTTCTTGTCTTCGGGCAAGAAGGGCGTGTGGAACAGGGGTTCGTGGCTTTCGGGCTTGTCGGGCAGGTTTGCTGCACGGCGGGCCTTCACCGTCTCGATAAAGCTCTTGACGCGGATTCCCACGGGGCCGCGGGCATCGCCTTCGTCCAGCTTGAGCATGAGCATTTCCTTGTTGGAATCAAGGTGCAACATGCGCATCATTTCGTCGGTCAAGATGGAGTCGTGTCCGCAACCGAAACTTACAATCTGGGCAAGTTCGATGTTCGGGTCCTTTGCCGCAATCATGGTGGCACCAATCATGCGCAAGTGGAAGGTGTTCTTGATTTCGATACGGGTGTGGCTCGGCACATCCTGGTCGTACACGCCGGGGAGCGATTCGGTGGTGAGCACCGGGATACCCATGGCGGTAAAGTGGCTTGCGATGTTGTGGTTGATGAGCGTGTCCGCATGGTAGGGGCGGCCTGCAATCACCACGGCAAAGGAATTTTTCGCACGGACGTCGTCCAGCACCTTCTGGCCTTCTTCCAAAAGCGTGGTGCGGTAACTGTTGAGCGCCTTCTCGCCTTCGGTCACGGCCTTGTCCAGAAGTTTCTTATCCAGTTTCCAGTGTTCGTGGAACCAGTCGATGGTCTGGCTTCTGCGGAGTTTGGCGTTGAACCAGTGGAATATGGGCTGGTCCATGGGAACGCCGTAGTTCTTTTCGGGCTCGTCGGTGTTCTTGCACACGTTCGGGTAGGCCTGCACCACCGGGCAAACAGATGTTGCCGTGAACTTGGTGTGGTCGCTGGGGATTGCAACCATCATCGGGAAGAAGATTCGGTCCACCTTCTTTTCAATGAGGCTGAGCACATGGCCGTGCACCAGCTTTGCCGGGAAGCACACCGTGTCAGAGGGCACGCTGTGGAGGCCCGCTTCGAACATCTTGTAGTCGCTCTGGCGGCTCACCACCACGGTGTAGCCGAGGCTCGTAAAGAAGGCCTTCCAGAAGGGGAGGCTCGCCCAGAATTCCAACACGCGGGGAATACCGATGGTCTTGCCGTTGTTTTCCACGAGCTTTGCCGGAGCGTAGTCTTTGACCAGGAGCTGGTTCGTGCGCTTGATCATGTCGGGCACGGACTGCATCTTCTTGTTGATTTCGGCGATGAGGGCCTTGGTCTTCGGGTCGTTGGGGTCGGCGGTGACTTCGCCCCTTTCGCAGCGGTTCCCGGTCACGAAACTCTGGCCGTCGCTAAAGGTTACGATAGTGCGGGAGCAGTGGTTGGTACAGTACTGGCAGAGCTGACCCGGCTGGTTGTGCCAGCTGAAGGTCTTCATGGCGTCAAGCCCGATAAAGCGGCTCTTGAGTTCGGGTTCGGTCTTCCGTTTCTCTTCCATGAACTTCTTGGTAAGGAGAGCGATACCGATGGCACCCATTTCGCCCGGACGTTCCGGACGGATGGGCTTGAGGCCGGTGTACTGCTCGAAGGCACGGAGAACGGCGTTGTTCTTGAAGGTTCCGCCCTGGACCACCACCTTCTTGCCCAGGGTGTTCAGGTTGCGGATACGGATGACCTTCGTAAACACGTTGTTGATGATAGAGCGGCAGATGCCCGCGATAATGTCTTCGGGCTGCTTGCCGTCGCGCTGCTCGGTGATGATGGAACTGTTCATGAACACCGTGCAACGGGAACCCAGCTGGGACGGACTCTTGGCGTTGAAGGCGAGTTCTGCAATCTTTTCCATGGGGATGCCGAGGCTGCGGGCATACGTTTCGATGAAGGAACCACATCCCGAAGAGCAGGCTTCGTTCAAGATGATACCCGTGACCACGCCGTCCTGGACGGAGATGGCCTTCATGTCCTGGCCACCGATGTCGAGGATAAAGCTTACGTCGGGGCAAATCTTCTGGGCGGCGTTGGCGTGGGCCACCGTCTCCACCGTGTGGAAGTCGGCATGGACGGCCTTTGCAAAGAGCTGTTCGCCGTAGCCGGTAGTTCCCACACCCAAAATGTTCAGGGTGCAGCCGTATTCCTCGTAGCGGTCGGAAAGTTCGTTTAGGGCGTTCTTGAGCACCTGCAGCGGTTCGCCATTGTTGCTGGCGTAAAAACCGTCCACGATGTTTTCTTGTTCGTCCATCAAGACGAACTTCGT
This sequence comes from Fibrobacter sp., assembly GCA_017503015.1. Classification (NCBI taxonomy): domain Bacteria; kingdom Pseudomonadati; phylum Fibrobacterota; class Fibrobacteria; order Fibrobacterales; family Fibrobacteraceae; genus Fibrobacter; species Fibrobacter sp. The sequence goes on from JAFVTX010000026.1 coordinate 70,486, forward strand.
GGTGGTGGAGCCTGCGTCGATACCCAGGTAAACGTTCAGGGTAGAGCCCGAGGCCGGCTGGGGGTAGTTGTTGCCCGCCATCTTGTGCTCTTCCAGGAACAGCTTGTATTCGGCGTCGTTCTTGAAGAACAGGTCGGCGGCGGCCTTGGCCTTGTTTTCGGCCTGGCGGGTTTCGTTGAAGTGGATAAGGGAGTCCAGGGAGCCTTCCCGGCGGTACTGGCATTCCTGATCGGCGAACATGGACCCGAGCGAAAGGGCGGCACCCATGGCCACCAGCACTTCGGAGTGTTCCGGCACGATGGCCTGCTCGTCGCTAATGCCAAGGCGTTCCTTGAAGGCGCGAACAAGTGTCGGGTTAAAGGTGAGCGGGCCACCTTCGAATATGACGGGGGGCTTGATTTCCATACCCTGGGCAAGACCGCCGATGGTTTGCTTTGCGATGGCGTGGAAACTGGAAAGGGCGATGTCTTCCTTGGCAACGCCGCTGTTCAGCATGGGCTGGATGTCGGTTTTCGCGAACACGCCGCAACGGCCGGAAATTTCGTAAACCTTCTGGCCACGCTTGGCAAAGCCTTCGAAGGCCTCGGTCTTGATGCGCAAAAGTTCGGCCACCTGGTCGATAAATGCGCCCGTACCGCCGGCGCACACGCCGTTCATGCGCATGTCAGAGGCAATGAGCTTGCCGGTAGTCTTGTCCTTTTCGAAGAACACCACCTTTGCATCCTGGCCGCCCAGTTCGATGGCGACCCTAGATTCCGGGTAAGTTGCACGCACCGCAAGGGCGTTGGCCACCACTTCTTGCACAAAGAAGGCATGGGTGGCTTCGGCAAAAGGCTGACCGCCGCTACCGCAGAAGGCAACCCTGAAATTCTTTTCGGGGAACATCCCGTGGGCTTCCCGCAGCACCTCGTAAACCTTTTGCGCCTGCATGGCGTTGTGGCGCTGGTACGTGTAATGCAAAAGCTTGCTGGTCTCTGGATCGACAACCGCGATTTTCACGGTGGTGGAACCCACGTCCACGCCGACCCACAAATCGTTCTTCAAATTGCTCATAGTGGGCTCAAAGATAGAAAAATGGGGCAAAAACCACGAACTTTAGGTCAAGAAAAACGACGGGACAGCCTAAAAACTGGACTAGCGGTTGCTAAAAAGGTGGGGGAGGCCTCCCCCTGCTTGCAGCCTTGCCCTGTTGTCACCCTGGAGCGGAGCGATAGGGCCCAGGGCAAGTCTTCCAGCACCCCCTCTGCGGGGACACCCCGCAACGCTCCGGGCTTGTTCCGGGGCAACGCCCTGTTTCTGTGTCATCCTGAGCCCAGGTCACTGAGCGCAGCCGAAGTGGGGCGAAGGATCTAGACCCGCTTTTTCAACAAATCTCTCCCTCGATGTGTGCCTTCCCTCATTCACAGATTCACTTTGTTCGACTGTTCACTCGGGAAGCACACATCTCGGTCAAAAAAAACAAAAACGGCTCTGGTTCAAATGTGTCTTGTGGTAAAGATCATTTCTTGTCGGTATGACCCGTTTCTGCGGGTGGAAAATCTTGTGACTGTTAGTCACTTCGATTTTCCTCCGAGAGGCTTTTACAATGTTTCTCCTTCACCCTTTTGTGCTTTCGCGGACCTTCTCAATGACCTCCTCGGGTGTTATAAAGTTCAAGACGCTGTATGCCGTCATTTCGTTTCCCATGTCCTTGAAACTTGCACCAAAGTGATACACGGTGTCATCGATGAGCAAGAACCGGTCGTGGACCGTGCGCATGGTCTTCAGTTCCAGTCCGGGATACTGCCTTTTATGTAAGTCTGCAGCGGCCCTGAATTCGGGCGTGATTCTCGGGGAGTAGATTGTCGCCAAGACACCCCTCGCCCGCACGGCAGCGAATTTCAGGACATCGACCGTGGCAAACGGGTCGATGAATATGACGGAACGCTTCGCCGACTTCACAAGGTCCGTAATTAGTGCGAATCCGTCGAATCGCGTCCCGCTTGCAAGAATGCCCCCTGTGGGAGTTTGTGAAGCTTTCACAAAGAAGTCGATATGCTGCTCGACTGCGGAGAGTCGCGTATCAACATTTGTGAGTTTAGCGCCTTGGCCCTCAATGAGTTGCCGCTGTTCGTGCAAGCGGTCTGCAATTTGCAAATCAGTCGCAATTTTACGTTGGTTTACGGCGTAGCCCTTGAGTATGTAGTCTTTCAGGACTTGATTCGCCCAGCGGCGGAATTTGACTCCATTTGCCGATTTGACACGATAGCCGACGGATAAAATCAAATCTAAGTCGTAATGTTCAACCTGATATGTTTTCCCGTCGTCGGCAGTTGTCGCAAATTTTGCGACAACTGAGTCTTGGCACTCTTCTTTCAACGCATTGGCAATATGTTTGCCGATTGTTTTGATATCACGGTTGAACAAAACTGCTAGCTGCTGGCGATTGAGCCACACGGTCTCGTTTTCTACACGTACCTCTAGCCGTACTTCGCCTTCCGGCTGGTAAAGTACGATTTCGCCCTTGTTCTCTCCCATAGTTATCCTATGGAACGCATGCCCCTTGCGGGCCCCTGTCGGGGGATATGGAAAAGGTCGGGAATCCCGACAAAAAAGCCGAGTAACGGCCAATGGCTTGAATATAGCAAATACGTCTTGACAAAAGTGACATGACGGATTACTTAGGGGGCGTTGCGGGGGACTC
>JAFVTX010000027.1 GCA_017503015.1 Fibrobacter sp.
GTCGTACTGGAGCATGCCGGCGTAGCAGACATGCGGGAAACGCTTGCGGTCAAATTCGTTGAAGGATTCTTCTTCGAAGGCGCGGGTGATTTCGATGGCGCGGTCGCCACGGAAGTTGAAGAACACCACGGAGTCGCCGTCGTTGATGGTACCGACCGGAGCCCCGTCCTTGGCAATCACGAACGGCGGGAGGTCCTGGTCAATAGCCTTGGTTTCGCCGCGGAGGGTTTCGATAGCCTGGGTGGCGTTGTCGAAGTAGCGGCCTTCGCCCAGCACGTGGGTCTTCCAGCCCAGCTCCACCATCTTCCAGTTGGCGTTGTAACGGTCCATGGTAATCTGCATACGGCCACCGCCGCTAGCAATGCAGACGTCGAATTCCGGGCTGCGGAGTTCGTCAAGGAACTTTTCGAACGGGCCAACGTAATCGAGGGCGGAAGTTTCCGGAACGTCACGACCGTCGAGCAAAATGTGCACGCGGACCTTCTTGAGGCCTTCCTTCTTGGCCTGGGCGACCATGGCCTTGAGGTGAGAAATGTTAGAGTGAACGTTGCCGTCGCTGAAGAGGCCGATGAAGTGGAGCACGGAACCGTGGTCACGCACGTTGCCGGCGATTTCCTTCCAGGCGTCGCGACCGAAGATGTCGCCGGAGACGATTGCGTCCTGCACGAGGGCAGCACCCTGGTTGTACACCTGGCCCGCACCGATGGCGTTGTGGCCCACTTCGGAGTTACCCATGTCTTCGTTGGTCGGCATACCCACGGCGCGACCGTGAGCCTTCAAAAGCACGTTCGGGTACATCTTGAAGAGGTTGTCGAGAGTCGGGGTGCGGGCGGCCTTGATGGCGTTGCCTTCGACCTTATCGGTGATACCAAAACCATCCATCACGATGGTTACGACCGGGCCCTTGATGCCGGGGAAATTGGAAAGCTTCTTGAGCATAGTTTACTCCGTTTTAATGTTTACGGCGCAAATTTAGTTTTTTTATTGTAAAAGAAAAGCCCTCCCACAGGGGAGAGCTTCGCTAAAAGGCGGCCTTAAGAACTATTTCTTCTTGAAGTAGACGATGGTCAGGTCTCCCTTGGCTTCATCTTGCTTCATGAAGGAGTCAATCATGACGGCGTATGTTCCAGAAGCGGTCTTGATGAGATACCAACCCATCTGTTCCAGTTCCATGTGGTTGTCTTTGCCATTGTAGGCCTCGGAGAAGCTTTCCATGCAGACCTGCCCTTCTGGGATAACGCCAGTTTCCTGAGAGCCTTCACGAACGATTTCTACGCCAGCGGAGGCGGTAAAGAAGGGAGTGCCGTCTTCAATAGTCATGGTCACATCGGGGCTATCGGCGGTTCCAGTAGCAAAGTTGATGGCGTCCTGGCTACTTCCAAGCTTGTTGGAAAGGGTAACCGGACCAACCTTTTCCATCTCAGTGCAGGTGGCAGCCGCGCTAGAGGATTCGATAACCTTGCAAGGTATGGAGAAATCACCAGTCAGGCGGGCGGTGTAGGCGTACTGCTTGGTGTCTTCGGTATCGCCACTCATAAAGATTGTGACGTAGAGAGTGAACTTGTCGCCACAGGTGGCGTCTTGGTCAAGGGGAATTTCGTCAATGACGCTGATCAGGTTGATGCTTTCCTTTCCAAGGGATGCACCCTGCTTAAGGTTGACAGGGAGGGAAACGCGGTTGCCGTCCTTGTCGCCCACATCAAACTGAAGGCTGTCGATATTGTAGTAAACGGGGTCTTCACCATCATAGCCTTCGGGGTCGGGGAACATTTCACTGTCGGTCTTGATGATGCCGCTGAGGGATAGGTAGTAGCCTCCTTGTCCGTCGGCGGTTGCAGCGGCAACAACTTTAGAACCTGCATCCAACGGAGATGTTTCCGAAACGGAAGACAGAACCAGGGGTTCTGCAGAAGAGGAACTGTCGCCTTCATCTGCACTAGAACTGCTGTCGCCACCGCAGGCGGTGAGAGCGACGGAACCCAGCGCGAAAACGGAACACGCAAGGATGGATTTTACGAATTGGAATTTCATGATGTTTTCCTCATAAAAAGTTTTCTGCCTTTGAAAATAAACAAAAATGGCCGAAAAAGCAAACGAAAAAGCGAATTTTTCGTGAAAAACGCCTTTTTTTGGCGTTCCCCGCCCCAAAGTTTGGTGCAATTCATCGCGAAGGGCGGGTCGGGCCATACTCGTCAGGGCTCCCCGCCCTGCCTCACCGAGCCCGTCCGTTGTCCGGTCTCGTCCCCTTACGGGGTCACTGTCCCTAACGCATATTCCGGATAATGTCCCGCAGCCGCGCCGCTTCCTCGAAGTCGAGGCGCGCGGCGGCTTCCTTCATCTGCCGTTCCAGGTCTTCCAGCGAACTTGTCATCCCCGCGGAGGCGGGGATCTCCATTCTTACATCGTGCCTCGAGCCTCTAACCCCCTTCTTCTTGGTCTTGCTGGAGGGCTGCAGCGGTTCCATCGGCCGGATGCCCGGTTCCCCATTTGTCATCCCCGCGAAGGCGGGGATCTCCTCGTCCTCATCGACGGAATCGTCACCGTCGATTCCAAGGGGGTCCGCGATTCTCAGGTCGTCTTCGAGTTTGCGAGTCACGGACTTCGGCGTAATGCCGTGTTCCTTGTTGAATTCTTCCTGTACGGCCCTGCGTCGAGCTGTTTCGGTGACGGCCTTTTCCAGGCTGTCGGTCATGTTGTCGGCAAAAAGCAGTACGGTGCCGTTCACGTTACGGCTCGCGCGGCCCATCGTCTGGATGAGGCTGCGGTAGTTGCGGAGGAACCCTTCCTTGTCGGCGTCGAGTATGGCCACCATGCTCACTTCGGGCAGGTCCAGGCCTTCGCGCAGCAGGTTGATGCCCACCAGCACGTCAAATTCTCCGGTACGGAGTCCCCGGATGAGTTCGTGGCGTTCCAGCGTCTTGATGTCGCTGTGCAGGTAACGCGCGCGGATGCCCGCTTCCACGAAAAAGTCGGTAAGGTCCTGCGCCATCTTCTTGGTAAGCGTCGTGACCAGTACGCGGTCGCCGTTCTTGACGACTTCCTCAATGCGGTACAAGAGCACGTCCATCTGGCCCTTGATGGGGAACATCTCGATTTTCGGGTCCAGGAGTCCAGTAGGTCTGTTAATTTGTTCGGTAACCACGCCGCCCGTCTTGGTAAGTTCGTAATCGCCGGGAGTTGCAGACACGAAAAGCACCTGCTTCGGGTACATGTACTCGAATTCGGCGAAGTTCATCGGACGGTTGTCCAAGGCGCAGGGGAGGCGGAACCCGTACTGTACCAGCGTTGTCTTGCGGCTCTTATCGCCTTCGGCCATGCCGCCTACCTGCGGAATACTCACGTGGGATTCGTCCACCATCAGGAGCCAGTCGTCGCCGAAGTAATCGATGAGCGTAAACGGGCGTGTACCCGGGGCGCGGTTCTCGATAATGCGGGAGTAGTTCTCGATGCCGCTGCACATGCCGGTCTCGCGAATCATTTCCATGTCGTAGCGGGTGCGGCTGCTGAGGCGGGCCGATTCCAGCACCTTGCCTTCCTTGTCGAGTTCCGCAAGACGCTCGGTCAGTTCCACTTGCATGCGTTGCAAGATTCCCGCGCGGCCTTCTTCCTTCGTGACGAAGTGCTTTGCCGGAGCGATGGTCATTTCATCCATTTCCTGAGTGACTTCGCCGGTAATGATGTTGAAGCGAACGAGCCTGTCCACTTCATCGCCGAAAAGTTCGATGCGGAGTCCTTCTTCGTCGTAGCTCGGGTGGATTTCAATCACGTCGCCGTGCACGCGAAAGCTGCCGCGTTCCAGGCTGAAATCGTTTCTCGTGTATTGAATGCGCACCAGGTCGTGCAGAATCTTGTCCCGGTCGTAAACGTCTCCCTTCTTGATACGCACCATCAAGTCGAAATATTCGCTGGGGCTACCCAAACCGTAAATGCAGCTCACGGAGGCGACGATAATCACGTCGCGACGGGTGAGCAAGTTCGCGGTGGCACGCAGGCGGAGCTTGTCGATTTCGTCGTTGATGCTCGCGTCCTTCTCGATGAAGGTGTCCGTGTGCGGAATATAGGCTTCGGGCTGGAAATAGTCGTAATAGCTCACGAAGTATTCCACCGCATTGTGGGGGAAGAACGCCTTGAATTCCTGGTAGAGCTGCGCCGCCAGCGTCTTGTTGTGCGTGAGGATCAGCGTCGGCTTGCCCACGTTCTTGATGACGTTCGCCATGGTGAACGTCTTGCCGGAACCTGTGACGCCAAGAAGCGTCTGGAACTGTTCGCCGTGCTTGAAACCTTCGGTCAATTCTTCGATGGCCTTCGGCTGGTCGCCCGCCGCCCCGTAAGGGCTCACGAGTTCGAAGTTCGCGCGGGTCGGCGACTGGAACTGCTTTAACTTCCCCGGCAAACTCTGCTCGGGCGGTAGCGGTTTCGCTATCGGTTTCGCATACGGGTCGGGTGTAATTGTCTTGCGTGCGCGTGCCATTCGCTGATGTCATGCCCGCGTAGGCGGGCATCTCCTGTTCTCGCAAAAAATAGTAAATTTCCACTATGGATCACGAGTACAGCATTTCGGGTAGGCTTTGGGTGGATAACGTCGATTCGGTCCTGTTGAGCCAGGATTGTCGGGAATACACTCTTGGCGACATTGTGTTCCTGCTTTCGACAACCACAGCCAAAGAAATCCAAATAATTCTCAAGGATAAATCCAAGGCAGTGTCAATTTCTGACGATGAAATTGTCGGGTGCTGCGCTGAACTGTCCCGCAGCTTTGTATGCCGTGTCCGCATGGAAAAACTCCACGAAGAATATGGCAACGCTAATGTGTTCAACGGCGGGTCCGACTACGAGGTGGTCTGCGCCGACAGGTTTGTCTGTGAATGCCTAAACGGCAAAGAAGTTAGTCGTAGCCGAACCCAGATATGAAAAACGGGTCGTTCAAAACAGTCAATTAAACGTCATGGCCGCTGAATAACGTCGTGGCAGTCCAATAAACGTCATGGCGGCCATGAGCCGCCATCTAGATTTCGGTTAATTGACGCCTATATCGTTCAATTTGACTTAAAAACATCAAATTAAACATTGAAAACATGTTAAACGCTTTCAAAAAGTGTATTTTTCAATGGTGAAAAGTACCATTTTGAGGTATCAATGAACAAATTGATAGTTTTGACTTATGTCCTGCGTGGCTTGGGCTTTGTGCTGGTGATTTTGAGCCTTTTTGGCCATAGCGTTTTGTTGAACCTTTTCCCGGGGTTAGAAGGAACCTCCATCAACCCCTTCTTCTATTCGGGCCTTGCGGTGTACCTTGTTGGCGCCACCATCTATTTCTTTGTGAACAAGAAGATTCGTGCCGACAAGCGCCGTCGCGAAATAGAAGAGACCGAAAACCGGATTTTTGGAAAAAAGGACGAGCAAGAGTAGTTGTATGATTCAGATTGAGCATTTGCACAAGACCTACAGGAGCGGTTTCCTGATGAAACCGAAACTGGCGCTGAAGGATGTATGCCTTCATGTGGAACCGGGTCAGATTTACGGTTTTATCGGCCCCAACGGGGCGGGCAAGTCCACCACCATCAAGGTATTGACCGGCCTTTTGAATTTTGATTCCGGCAAGGTGCTGGTAAACGGCATCAGCCCCCGCGATGTCAAGAGCCGCCGTTTTATCGGATACTCTCCGGAACAACCTTATTTCTATGACTATCTCACCGGCCGGGAACTTTTGCAGTTCTACGGCAAGCTGGTGGGGCTAGAAGGGAACCTTCTGAACGAACGTATCACCTGGGCGTTGCAGTTGCTCCACGCCGACAAGGACTGGATTGACCGCCGTTTGCGCTCTTATTCCAAGGGTATGATGCAGCGTGTGGGAATTGCCCAGGCCATTCTCGGCAAGCCCAAACTGTTGATTCTGGACGAACCCATGAGCGGTCTTGACCCCATGGGCCGCCGCGATGTCCGGGAGGCCATTCTGGAATTGAACCGGGACGGTGTGACTATTTTCTATTCCAGCCACCTTCTGAGTGACGTGGAATCCATCAGCCATCGGGTGGCCATGATTGTAGACGGCCGTATCGTTCGTGAAGGAACCGTGGATGAAATTACGGATTCTTGCAGTATCGAATACCACGTGCGGACTCGGGAGGCCATAGCCGTCAAGGACTTGCCCGAGGGCGTCGCCCTGGCAGGGCACCCCCAGGAGGTTATCTGCGCCGACGATGTCGCTCGTGATCGCTTACTCCGCTATTGCTTGGATAACAGTATTGCTGTGGAACGCATGGAACATAAGCGTCCCAGCCTTGAAGATGTTTTGACCGAGGAGATTGCCCGTGCAGACGCTTAAGCATATCGGCATTATTGCCCTCAATACCTTCCGCGAGTCTATCCGCGACAAGATTCTTTACAATATCGGTCTTTTGGCCGTGGGCCTAGCCCTGTTCAGCATCGTGCTGGGCGAATGGTCCGTGTTCGACCGGGCATACGTCATCAAGTCCACCACCCTTTCGGTGATGAGCCTTTCGGGTCTTTTGATTTCCATTTTCGTGGGCATCAGCCTGGTACAAAAAGAAATCCAGAGGCGGACGGTTCTCACCCTGTTGTCCAAGCCCATCAGTCGCGCCACCTTCATCGTGGGCAAGTACCTTGGACTGTTGGCGGTGGTGGCCGTCCATTTGGCGCTGCTCACCTGCATCTACTACTCCATTTTGTTCCTCACGAATTCGGAACCTACGGTAAGCTTGCTGACGGCAATTTACCTGATTTTCTGGGAGCTGGCGGTAGTGATTGCGGTGGCGCTTCTGTTCAGTAGCTTTTCTTCGACCACTTTGAGTGCGTTGTTTACATTGGGCGTTTATTTTGCGGGTCATCTGAGCGGCCAACTTCTGGAGCAAGTTCGTTTTGTGAACAAGATGCGCGAGGTGAGTGACTCTTCTGCAGCCTTGCTTGAAAAGCTAGCCGTGGTGATTCACGCCGTGTTCCCGGGACTGTACCGTTACAATGTGACCAGCTACGTGGTTCACGGGCTTGCTTTGCCGGACATGTATCTTTTCTGGAATACGGTTTACGCAATCGGTTATGTTGGTGTTTTCTTGGCCATCGCTAGTTGGTGGTTCAGCCGGAGGGATTTCCTATGAGAAATCAGTATATGGCACAGGTCCTCGTCCACAACAAGGTGGTCACGGAGGATCAGGTCAAGGCCCATTGGGGTGAAATTACGGAATCTATGGACATTGGCCAGGTTCTGGTCAAGGCGGGTATTTTACAGCAGGCCATGTATGCGAAGGTCCTTGCCTTTGTGCAGAACCTGGAAGCAAAGCATGCTGCCGCTAATGCTGCTGCCCAGCCTGCGCAGGTCCAGCCGACAGCACCAGCACCTAAGCCTGCTCCTGCCGCTGTTCCGGCACCCAAGCCCTCTCCTGTAGAGGCAAAGCCCGCCGTGGCCGAACCCGTCGATGACGAACCGGCCTTGCAGATAGAAGGCAACAACATTTACGGTGAATCATCTTCGTCCAACATGGTGGTAGAAAAGGTGTCCGGTCTGGAAACCACAAGCATCTCGACCATCAGCATTGCCGAAGAGACAGGGGAAGATTCCGCCGAAGAAGGCGAGCAGGAACTGCCCCGCCAGTTCGCCCTTTCTTCTGGAGAGGGAACGGCGGTAGAAGCACCCCAGACTCTGCTCCCCATCATGTCCTTGAAAAAGATGATTGCCTTTGCCCGCCAGTACGGAGCTACGGACATCTACCTTTATTCAAACCGTCAGGTGGTCATGCGCCAGTCCGGTGCGCTGTTCCCGGCTACTGAACAGGTGGTGGACAAGACCCGCATCTCTGAACTTTTGGCCGAAGCCTCGGAAGGCTTTGCCGACGGCTACCAGGTGGTGGCAGGCAAGAACTTCAGCAGGACCATCGCTCTCGCCGGCGTGGGTCGTGCCCGCATTTCCGTAACCTGGAACGGGGTCGTTCCCAGCGTGTCTATCCGGGTGATTCCTACGGAGGCGGCGGCTCTGGATTCTTTGAACCTGCCGCCTTTCTGCACTCAGTTTGCGGAACTCAACAGCGGCCTGGTGTTGGTGGCTGGGCCTTCGGCCAGCGGTCGTACCACTACGGTGAACGCCTTCGCCGAAACCATTGCCGCAAACCGTCCGTGCTACATCCAGACCATCGAACGGCCCATCGAGAGAATCTTGCAGACTGGCGGTGGTGCTCTGGTGCAAAAAGAGGTTGGTCTCCATGTCCGTACGGGTATGGACGGTATCGCCCTTGCCATGCGTGACGGTGCCGACGTGATTTGCTTTGACCATCTGGAAAATGTGGACGAACTGAACCTGCTTTTGCAGGCCGCCAATTCTGGCGCTCTGGTGTTTGCCGTTACCCGCGGAAACAACATCCACGCCCTGCTTTCGAGGCTCCTGGTTTCTGTTCCCGAAAGCGGACGGTCTTCTTTGGCCAGTTCCCTGGCAGACCAGCTGAAGGGCGTTATCGTGCAGCATTTGGTTCCTGTGGTGGACAACCAGGGCCTGGTTCTTGCCGCCGAAGCCGTGCGGGTGACGCCTACTATTGCGGGCATGATCCGCAAGGGCGATCTGTCTCAGCTGAATGCCGCTATCAGTAGCCAGCGGGACCAGGGCGTTACTCTGGACGATTCCCTGCAGAAATGCGTGGAAGCGGGTTACATCGACGGTGTAGAGGCCTGGAAACGGGCAAACGACATTAGACGCTTTGCGGCGTATCATCCTGCAGGCGGGGAGGCATAAAGATGGCTGCAGAAATTGAATCTCTTTTGGAATATGCCGTCAATACCGGCAGTAGCGAACTGATTATAACCGAAGGGGCTGCCCCCGCAATCCGCTTGGCGGGGCAGGTCTGCGCCGTTCCCGACGCTCCGGTTATTCCTTTTGGTTCCCTGGCTGAATTTTTAGGCTCCCTGGAAGGGGAATCCGGCTCCATGATTGGCGGCCCTTGGCAGGGCATGCGCTGGCGTGTGCGGTATTTTCGTGAGGCTCTCGGCAACGGGGCCGTGTTCCGTCCGCTCTTGAACGAGTGCCCGGATTTTACCTCTCTCGGAATTCCTCCTGTTTTGGAAAATATGCTGGGCTTTAGTTCAGGCCTGGTGCTTTTTGCAGGTCCGGCTTGCTCTGGCAAGACCACCAGCGCCACGGCCTATGTGGGCGCCCTTTGCGAATCCAAGATTTTAAGGGCCTGTTTCTTGGACAAGGCTCAGGAACTTCCTGTAAAGCAAGGGAGCAGCCTCATTCTCGAAGATTCCGTGGGTGGAGTTGCCGAAAAAGTGGACCAGGCTATCCGTAGCGGAGTTGACCTTCTGTGGATGGGCGATTTTGACTCTAGTATTTTACTGCCCATGTTGCGGGCTGCCGAAGCTGGCGCCTTGGTGGTGTGCAACGTGACCGCCGGCAATTCCGCTGGTGCCCTGGACGCCCTTGTGGCGGCCGCCAAACCCGAAGACAAGGCTTTGGTCCGGACCATGCTTTCTTCTGTACTGAAGGCGGTGGTGGTGCAGCGCCTGCTTCCGGGAGCTGCCGAAGGTTCCGGTGCCGTTGCCGCTTGGGAAGTACTTTTCAATTCCCAGAACGTGGCCATGTGTGTCCGCACGGGGGACCATTTCAAGCTGCCGTCGGTCATTGCGGCTTCGGCTTCCGAAGGCATGATGCTGATGGACGATAGCCTTGCAGAACTGGTGCGTTCCGGATACGTGGCTCAAGAGGTGGCGGCTAAGTATGTGGCCAATCCCGCAAGGTTTGCCTAGGCGGTTTATGCCGAAGGTGGCGGCCATCCTGTTGGTCGCTTTTTCCCTGTTGCCTGCAGAACCTGCCGACAGTCTGCTGTCGCAGATGACGGCTGACCAGGATTCTACGGCGCAGGCCCCTGCGGATAGTCTTGTTCCCACTACATCTGAACCTCAATCCTCTCAAGCGGATCCTCGTGATTCTATCGCTTCGCTCCAGAATGACAGCGAGGATGACATTTCTCGAACCTCGAACTCCGACAGCGGGGGCGTTGCGGGGGTGTCCCCCGCAGAGGGGGTAGCGGACGCCGCAGAAAAGGGAGAACTGATAGGGGACCCCCGCCTTGGTTCGGCTACGCTTACCAC
>JAFVTX010000028.1 GCA_017503015.1 Fibrobacter sp.
GCCGATGTTGCAGTGCGGCTTGCTTCTATCAAAATGTTCTTTTGCCATTTTATTCCTCTTCTTCAGCAGAAGGTTTATCGCTTCAAGTCAAGAAGCCTCAAAGACTTCCGTTACTTCGGAGAGCATAGGAAGCGGTACTCGCCGAAATTGAGCCACAAATTTAGTAAATCAAGAAATAATTGCAAGCATTTTTCTTTGATTTTTTGCAAAAACGGGGAATTTTGTGGTTCGAGCCCCTCGGTCCTTTCTGTAATGGGCGTCAATATTATTCACAAAGGGGTAGTAAGCGAAAAATGGCGAATTTAATAAGAAAAAGGCACATTTTGCATTGTCCCTGCCCGAATCCAACAACTTATCAACATATATTAAACTGATGGTTGTAAAAAAGGCAGCAAATGTGAATTGAATATGAAAAATTTGTAAAAAGATTTTTACAAAGTGAAAATTTTACAAAGTTTACATTTGAACTTGCATAAAAATCTTTTTTCATTCCCCGTTATTCAAAATGCATGGCTACATAACTATCTTGTTGCCAGGGATGGGGAAACCTAAAGGAAGTGTTTTATGCGTACTGCTTTTTTGAGCGGACTCATTTTAATTTCTGGTCTTGCACTCTTGGGAGGGTGCAGCAGCGACTCCCCCTCGCCCGTCACGACCTGCGTTGACTCTTGTGCCGAAAACCAAGAAATCGCCGAATTCGTGGTGACCAACAACTGTTACTGGCTGCCCAGCGACCAGAACATCCTTAATCAGAACTACCTCATTTACATTGACGGCAAGGTTACCGACACCAAGGGAAACGAGATCGGGACCTTTGACAGCGCCACAGGAACCATGACCCTGAACGACGGGACCACTGTCGAAAACATTGACCTGAGCACCTTGACCGAACTCACTCCCGAAAAGGTGGAACAGGCCAAGGAAGAAGTGCAGAGCGCAGCCTCTACCCAGAGCTCCCCCTCTTCTGAAGGAAGCTCCGCCGGAGGGAGCGGCAACGACAACAACTCAAGCAGCAGTGAAAGCCAAGGTACAAATAACAACGAAACTAACACAAGCTCCTCTACCGAGGAATCCAGCAGTTCTTTTGGAAAGGTTCAAGGTGGTGTCGCCGACCCGACAGGTTACCCTGTAGCCTCTTACAACAATTTGCTCGTTTCTCACGGCAGCGGGAACGGATGGAACTCCCGTTACTGGGACGCCTGCAAGCCCCACTGCGCCTGGTCGGAAAAAGTGGACGCAAACGCCAATCCGTACCAAATCGCCAGAAACTGCAGCATTCAAGACGAAGAAATTCCCGCTTTCACCAAGAGCGAAGACGGCACATGGCTCAAGGGAACCGTTAGCGCCTGTGACAACGGAGGCTTCGCCTTTGCCTGTACTGACATGATTCCCGTAGCCGTAAACGACACCCTGGCATACGCCTTTGTCGCCGGGCCACCTACCCAAGGTTGCGGGAAATGCTACCACTTTCAGTACGACGGCCATTTCCATAATGAAGGCGATTACAACAAACCCAAGGAAACACACAAAGCTTTGGCCGGGAAACACATTATCGCCATGGCCTCCAATATCGGACATGACGTGGATGGCGGTACCACCCAGTTCGACCTGATGGTACCTGGTGGTGGAGTAGGAGCTTTTGACGCCCTGTCACGACAAACCGGATTTGATATGCGCAATGGCATCGAGGGGTACGGCGGATTCCTAACCAACTGCCAGAGAGAAATCGGCACCGACGCCTCCCTTGAAGCTTACCAATCCTGCGTCAAAGGCTATTGTTCCCGCGCTTTCTCTAGCATACCCAACCTACTCCAGGGTTGCAACTGGTTTGCCGACTGGTTCATGGCGGCAGACAACCCCAACTTCTATTGGGAAGAAGTGGAATGCCCGCAATACCTGGTGGACAAGTACGTCTCTACAATCAACACCAGCCCAAGACTTGCAGACGCACCCAATTACCAGAACTTCTAATTACCTGAATTTAATAGACAAACTTAGCAGACAAGCCTGGGACCAAATCCCCGGGCTTTTTTGTATTGCCTGACTTAAGCAAGATGGAGCTTGCGGAGCACCTTGCCAAGGAGTTCGTTCAGAATATCCTTGGCATCCTTGCTGCCGAGATAGCGCTGGATAATGAGCGTGAGCACAAACAGCAAGATTCCGGCGGCACAGCTGTAGGCCACGAGAACCACAAGGTTTGCGCTGCGGACAAAACTGCCGGAGACATGGTCCAACCCAACCGCAACCCCAATCATGATAGCGAAGGTAAACAATGCCCGAAGCATATTCATGAGGGCCGCCCCCATGCCGTCGGTGCCGTTCTTTTTTGCCCACATCAAAATCATGGCGAGCACCTGGAGTATAGCGCCTGTCGCGCCGATAATGGGAACGCTCCTGATGCCAAGCCCTAGCTCGGGAGCGCCCAGCACGATGTAGGCGGGAATAGTGGCGGCAAAGATGCCCGTATTGAGAAGCGTGGGTATCCACATGCGTTCGCAGGCGTAAAAGCTGCGGACCAGCACCGCCTGGAGGCATAGCCCGAGACTCACGGGCAAGTACCAGCGAAGGATTTCGGCAATGGCTTCGGTCGTTTCGCGATGGAAAGCGCCACGTTCAAAGAGGATACGCACCGCAGGAAAACTGAGGGCCCACACGGCGACCACCGCCGGAATCAAGATGCAGAACATACGGGAGAGGCTTTTCCAGATTTTCTGGTTCAAGCTCACAAAGTCCCCCTCTTTGACTAGGCGGGCCATGTCGGGATAACTAGTGACAGAAACAGAGAAGCCGAACACCGCCACCAGCGTGTACATGACACGGTAGGCGTAGTTGAGGCTGGAAATACCTTCGGGGCCAAAATTCGCGCCGAAGCTACGGATGATAAATTCCAGGCCGAACATGGAACCTACGCCAAGGGACATGGGGAGCATCATCTTGAAATAGCGCACGATATCCGGGTGAGTAGGCTGGACGATAAATTCGTAACGCACACCGCCAATCCGGGCACCGAATATTTGCAGTGCAAAGAAGCCGATAAAGGCGCCCACCGGTACACCCCAGGCGAACCCCTCTAGGCCGAAATCCGTGCCAGTGTACTTACTGAGCGCAATTCCTACAGCACCTCCGCCCACAATGGCCACGTTATAAATTAATCCCGTGAGAGAGGGCACCAGGAACTGCTTGCGGGTATGCTGCACCGCCACCAGGATACTCCCCACAAAAATGAAAATCTGGCCAGGCAAGATGATACGGCCGTAGTAGGTGGCGCGCTCGATAAGTTCCGGCGTAGCGCCATCCACGGTCAACAACTGCAAAAGTTCCTTCATCCAGATGAAGGCGGGAACTACGAGGATGAGCAACGCTATTCCAAAAGTGTTCAGCACGTTGCTGAAAAATTTCCAGCCCCCCCTCTCGTCGCCGGCCACCTTGTAGCCCGTAAAAATCGGGATAAAGATAATGGACAGGAATCCGGTACTTACCACATGGTTCAAGATATCCGGAACCATGAAAGCCAGGTCCAGGGCGTTCTTCTCTAGGGACACACCCGCCGCATGGGCCAGGAGCATCTCGCGGAAAATCCCGAGGACACGGCTCAGGAGCATGGATACGGCAACGATGATGGCGGCTTTGTTCATTGGTTAGGGGCTAGGGGATAGGATCTAGGGGTTGGGATCTTGGGAGATGTGAAGTGTGGAATGTGGGGTGTGAGTTTAGTCTTCTCATAAATTAGAAAGATGGGAAGGCGGCGGGGCTGCGCAACTGTAAATTTCTGGCGTTGTGCTGTAGAATCGTCGGTGGGTAAAGCTGTACCACAGGGCAGGTTCTTTTGCAATGCGGGATTCTAGCCAGCGGTTGAAGGCCTCGATGACGGTTTCCCCCTCCCCTACCCGAAGCTTTTCGGCATGAAAGCGTTTTGTCCTTAAGTCAGGTTCTTCAATCCAGCAGATATAAAGCGGTGTTTCAGGGCGATGTTTCAGCAGAAAATCCGGCAGGGGATTCATGTGTGCCGGAGCTCCTAAAAATGTGCCGGACAGGGCGCTGGGAATGCGGCTGTCCTGGTCGGCCAGCAGGCAGAAAAGCCGCCCGTCTTGCAGCAGACGCAAAAATTCCCTGGGGGACCTGGCGTTCACGGAATAGGTCCTGCCGCCTACGGCACGAATACGGTTTTCTAGAATATTGTTAAGCCAGCCGGGTTTCACGGGAATATAACTTGCCGCAAGGGGGATGCCGAGGCTGCAAAGCCAAGGGCCCATGGCCTCGTAGTTCCCGTAATGGGCCGTCAAGAAAATACCGCCCTTGCGCATTTCTTGAAGTACGGTTTCGGAATCGGGAGCGATTTCGAAACGGAAACCGCCAAGGCTGTACGGGTAAGCGAGCAACTCACGAGGAAGCCTCTTGAATAGGGGGAAACAGAAAAGCAACTCCCCCGCGTGCCTGGCCAGATTGCACAAGAGCCGTTCATAAAAAAGCGGAAACTTGGTCCGTGCCACAGCAGGATTCCACTTGCAGGCCACGTCATAGTTTGCACGGACCGTAGGGCGTTTCCAGTTCAACAAGAGCAACGCCCCAAAAAGAACATAAGAAAAAAGCCGCGCGAGAAAGGTATAGACCATGGTACGGTAAATATAGCCCTTTACGTTTTTTTGATGCACCGGACAGAGCGGAAATCACCCTTGCCAAAAGCGTTCAGGCCTGCGGCCTTGCTGGAGAAATCCAGGAGCAGGTAGTAGGCAAGTCCGTCCGAGGTTTCCGTGGCGCTCCAGAAATAGGCGTATCCGCCGATACCGTCGTAAGCGCCTTCAGCAAGTGCACTGTCCTCGCCTTCATAAACGGCGCCACGATAGCCGGCAGGGAGCGCCTTGAAACCAAACGCGTCGGAGCCGTTCCCCTTCTTGAACCAACCGTCGATGGCTTTGAGAGCGTCGCCCGCTTGAGACGGACCGCCCGCCTGCACCACAAGCTTTGCAAAGTCCAGGCTGTCGGGAAGCAGCCAACCCTCGGGGCAAATGTTTTGCGCAGCTTCCCAAGTGTAGAGCCGCCCGTATTTTTCGCAGTTGCGGTTGTCTCCCTCGGGGCAGGCACTGCCGTCGGATTCATAGTCCAGATTTTCGGCCATCCAAGTCTGCGAACCGATTTGCACAATGTCGTATGATTTACCGTCACGCGGGTCGGTAAACGATTCGGAACAGGCCACTAGAAAGAACGTTGCCGCAAGTTCTATCAAAATGCTTTTCATTGTCATAGTGGTACGAAATTTAATTTATTATGTTTTTGCCGTAACGACTCAATAAGAAGGGAGTATATATGGAAAACGAAGAAAATCAGTTGGTAGCAGAACTGAACCGCAGTCGCTCTATGAACAATAGGGAAATTCAGGAATTTGCCTGGAACGCGATGAGCGGTCGCTGGCTTTACGGCGCCTTGACTTTGATATTGTTCCTGGCAGTCGTTATGGGAATCTCGACTCCGCAATTCTTTATGGAAGAAGGTTCCGTGCTTTATCAAGCCTGGGAAGTACTCTGTACGCCGTTTACATGGGTCTTGTGGATAGGCCTTGTCGCTTGCTATTTGAATTTGGCGCTGAAGGCTAAGCCATCTTATGCACGGCTGTTCTTGGGATACCGCAGCGTAGAATATTTTCTGAGGATCGTAATTACGGAAATCGCTCAATACATCATGCTCATCCTATGGTTCTTGCTCTTGATTGTTCCGGGCATCATGAAAGCTTATTCCTACACGATGACGGAATTGATTCTCGTCGAACATCCGGAATACTCTCCGCTTCAGACCATTACCGCGAGCAAGGAAATGATGTATGGCCACCGCTGGGAATTTTTCTGCCTACAGGCCCGTTTCTGGGCTTGGATGCTACTGGTTTCCTTTACTTTCGGCATCGCGGCCCTGTGGGTGTATCCGTACTATATGACCGCCAAGAGCAAGTTCTATTTGGAGCTGAAGGAACGCATGAAGACCGACGCCTAGGGCATCCCGGATTTTTTGGGGATTATGTTTACCATGCAACCCTTATTTCGACATACATTTTTCGCGCTAATGTGGTGCGTTTTTGTGTCTGTTGTTGGGCCTTCTGTAGGTACGGCTTATGCCGCAGGAATCGCGGGCGTATTCGATGCAGGTTGGACAACCGCCTACCAGTCACAGGATTCCATTACGCACATGCACCAACGCTTGCACGCGATTGGCATGGACCATGTCGTATTGCAGTATGCCGCCGTCGAAGCGACGCACCTGTATTACCCTTCGCAATTGGACTTTCTGCAGAATACGCAGTACAAGAACAATGAACTCTTCCCCAAAAGCATCGAGGCGGCAAAAACCGCAGGCACCAAGCTTTGGCTCGGGCTCTACTACAATGGCGAAAATTGGTACACCCCGCCAACTGCCGAGCAGCTTGACACGCTTACAGCAAGGAATCTGAAGGTTCTTGAAGAAATCCATTCACTATACGGGAACGAGACTGTTATCGAAGGCGTGTACATTCCGCAAGAGATTGCGCGTTACTACTGGGACAATCTGCGCAGTGACGCAACCCCGGAAATGCTCACGGAACATTTTCTGAAGCCGGTCACGGACGCCGCACAGGCGAAGGGCTGGAAGGTGATGGCGGCGCCCTTCTACAACCAGAACCTGGAAACTCCCGAAAAGCTGCAAACGTTTTTCGAGAAGCTCTTTGCCGCAGGATTCAAGCCCGACATCATCGCCGTGCAGGATGGCGTAGGAGCAAGTGACGCAGGCAAGCATCACGCCGAAACCGCGACCGTGGGCGGCTACGAACGCGCCATTGCGCAGGCCTGCAAAAAGTATGAAATCGAATTCTGGG
The DNA here is from genome assembly GCA_017503015.1 of Fibrobacter sp. Lineage (NCBI taxonomy): Bacteria > Pseudomonadati > Fibrobacterota > Fibrobacteria > Fibrobacterales > Fibrobacteraceae > Fibrobacter > Fibrobacter sp. The sequence continues at coordinate 6,839 of JAFVTX010000028.1, forward strand.
TCGACATGGAACTGTTCCGCACCGATGACTCGCATGCGCTCGCCGACAGCGCAAGAATCTCGGCGCAGTTCGACACCGCATACGCCGCAGGCGCCGTAAAAGTCATCGGCTACGATCTTGCCGTTCTCGGGAACGCAGGTCTCGATTCCCTCGAAAAATGGCAGCTGAAGTCTAGCGTGGAACCGCAAACGGAATCCATCGGCTTACGTACCATCGAAAAAATCCATAACCCTAAAGCACGTCATGAAAGCAGTCCGCACAAACGCGTACTGTTCACAAAAGAAAATTCGCTGTACTACAAGGCAAACGGCGCAAGGGTCAAATAATTCCTAATGCAAATTGTTAGTGTCGCTCAAGAGCGAAACGGAAATAGAAAAACGGCCCGGATTTTATTCCGGGCCGTTTTTCGATATTGATTAAGATTCCCGCCTACGCGGGAATGACAATTGCGAGTTACTTCACAAACGCGCCGTAGATGGCCTTGATGGCCTTCTCGGTATCGGCTTCGTCAACACCGGTGATGATGTTGATCTGCGAAGAACCCTGGTCAATGATGCGGACGTTCACCTTGTTGTCGGCGAGAGCGGTGAAAAGCTTTGCAGCCACACCGATCTTGTTCGTCATGCCGTGACCGACAGTCGCGATGAGGGCGATGCCCGGGAACACCTTGATACGGTCGGGGCGCATCTGCTGCGTGATGTCTTCGAGGACCACGTCCTGCACGGCGTCGAGAGCCTTGCTATCCACCACGATGCTCATGGAGTCGATGGCGCTCGGGCACAGTTCGTAGGAGAGGCCTTCGCTTTCGAGCACGGCGAGCACGCGGCGGCCGAAACCGACTTCCTTGTTCATCATGGACTTTTCGATGTAGATCATCGAGAAGCCCTTGCGGCCGGCGACACCCGTAATCGGGAGCTTTGCTTCTTCCGGAGTGGGGCCGATGATGGTGCCCGCGTCTTCGGGGCGGTTCGTGTTGCGGATGTTGATAGGAATCTTCTTCGCGCGGCACGGAGCGATGGATTCATCGTGGAGCACGCTGGCGCCGGAGTAGGCGAGTTCGCGGATTTCGCGGTAGCTCACGTATTCGATGGGCAGCGGATTTTCCACAATGCGCGGGTCTGCCATGAGCATGCCCGAGACGTCGGTCCAGTTTTCGTACTTGGCGGCATCGATGCCGTTGGCAAGGATGGCGCCCGTGATATCGGAACCGCCACGGCTGAAGGTCTTGACTTCGCCACGGAGGTTGCTGCCATAGAAGCCCGGTAGCACGTAAAGCTGGTTTTCGTCGGAGAGGGTCTTCGCGATGTCTTCGTAGGTCTTCGGCGTAATGCGGTACTTGTCGTCGAAGGTGATCAGCGGGAAGGTATCGACGAAGTTTGCGCCCAGGTACTTGGCCATGAGGCGTGCGCACAGGAATTCGCCACGGCTTACCAAGAAGTCGGTGCTGACGGATTCGGGGTGGTTCTTTAGCTTGTCTTCGAGGCTGTCCAAGTCTTCGGTCAGCTTGTCTTCGAGACCCAGGTCCTTGCAGATTTCGTCATAGCGCTGACGGATCAGGTTCCACGGGGTCGAAAAGTCGAGGCCCTTGGAGGCGAGGTCGTAGGTGCTGTAGAGGAGGTCGGTAAGCTTGGTTTCCTTGGGATTCCTCTTACCGGGGGCGGAAACGACGATGACCTTGCGGTTCTTGTCGGATTCAACGATGGCCTTGATTTTCTTGAACTGGCCAGCATCGGCGACAGAGCTGCCGCCGAACTTACATACGATTCTTTGACTCATTTTTTCCTTTCGGGCCACCAAACCTCTCGGCTTCGAGCGCAGTCACTTTCCTCGCGACCGTCGTGCCCAAGCCTACCCATCTGGCCAGCCACTTTTAGGCGCCCTCTAAAAATTCATTCTCAAAAATTTGGCTGCGACTCTTCGTGCAGTTTCGTCATTCAAAGTGGTAAAGACTTCCAGTATTCACCACTTTTCATTCCTGCCTGCACTCGGTCTCGCTCAAATTTTCAAATCAAAGCAATTTTTATCGGTCGCCTTGGTTTAATGTTTGTCTATGTCTGCGACGGCATTTTACCGCCGCGCGGCACATATATAGAAAAAAAGCGCAAGACGAACAAGGGGTTTTAGGGGGCGGAGCCCCCTAGGAGAGGGGGTGGTGGAAGACGCGGCGAGGAACGGTGGCCCCGGCACCCTTCGACTACGCTCAGGGCAGGCCAGGCCGGGGTGACATCGGGATGAGGCGCGGCTGCAACCAGGGGGAGGCTTCCCCCGACACAAAAAGCAACTATCGTTTGCAAATTGTAAAAAAGGGGGCGGTTTTGTAAAAATTCGTAGAGCGGGTTCAAAAAACGTTTCGCATCTCCGTTTATTACATCGGAGGGCATAATGAAAGACCAACACAAAATGCTTGAAATTGCGTCGTTGTCCAACATCCCGGTGCTCTTGCAGGGGGAATCGGGAGCCGGGAAAGAGGTGGCCGCGCGTTTTATCCACAATCACGGCCTGCGGAAGGAGGGACCTTTCGTGGCGCTGAACTGCAGTTCAATCCCGAAGAGTCTTGCCGAAAGTATCCTGGAGGGTTCGGTAAGGGGCGCGTTTACAGGAGCGGTGGACGAGAAACTGGGGCTTGTCCGCTCTGCAGAAGGGGGCACCCTTTTTCTGGACGAAATCGGGGAACTGCCCATGGATACCCAGAGCAAGCTTTTACGCATTCTGCAGGAGAAAACGGTGACGCCCGTGGGAGGCGCCCAGAGTGTTCCCGTGAACTTCCGCCTGATATGCGCCACCAACCGGAACCTGAAACAGGAAATCTCCGACGGGAATTTCCGGGCGGATTTGTTTTATCGTATCAACGTTTTTCCCGTGGAGATTCCGCCCCTGCGCTCACGGCCGGATTTTGCCGACGTGGCCCACGACTTGTGGCGGGAGGCTCGAAGCCAAGTGAACGGGCTAGATTCCAGAAGTCGCGATTCCGGCAACAAACAGCGCGACCTTACGGCCGATGAGATGGAGCTGCTGAAGGCCTGTCCCTGGCCAGGAAACGTGCGCCAGCTGAAAAATGTGCTGCAGCGCTATACGGTGCTGAAACCCTATGATGTGACCCTTACCGAAATCTTGACCCAGGAATTTTCGCTACCGAAACTTTGCGAAAAAAATATCTGTTCGATTTACGTGACGGATTTCTTGAAAAAGCGGAAGAAGAAACCGACCTTCACCGACATCGAGGAGACGCTTTTGCTATGCAAGGGGAACAAGTGCAAGGCGGCGAAAAAGCTGGGGATTAGCCGCGGGAGCCTGTGCTACCAGCTGCAGAAGGGACGGGTGAAAGTGGCGAGTTAAAACCGCAGGCCCACGGCAATGTGGTGGTTGCCGCCATCGAGGGCAAGGCGCGGGGAGTAGCCGTAATCGAAGACAATCATGCCGAATACCACACCAAGGCCGCAGGCGACCCCTGTAGAGTAGTCGTCGCTTTCGTCTTTGCGGACTGATGTTCCCAGACGAAGCATCAGGGTTTCGGCGTAGGCGATTTCGGCCCCGAACAGCCCCTGGATTTCGGTATCGGCGCGACGGTAGGCGTCGGCGGAAACGTGGATGCGCCATCTTTCGGTCACGGGAATCATGCCCGTGATGCCCGCCTGGAGCGCCATAGGAGCGTATTCGTCTTCGCTGTCGTAGGCGGTCACATAGCCAGCGTTGGTGAGGGTCGCACCGAAGGCCATGTAGCGGTTCACCTTGAAGGAGCCGCCGATGTCGCCCAAGATGGCGTAGGCCGTTTCGTCTTCGATGGTCTGGCTTGCAAAGCGGGCGGTAACACCCCAGTTGAAGGCGGAATTACGGCTACCGAGGCCAAGCTGTGCGGCCCAGGCGTAGGCGCCATACTCCCCTGTCTCGAGACCGTTTTCGTCGCGACCTTCGATGTCGTCGTAACCCAGGTAATCCAGGCCTGCCGAGAAAGTGAATTTGTCCGCAAAAGGAAGGCCGTAGTAAACATTGATGAAACGGTCCGAACCCATGCCGTCAAAGACAATCTGGTTCAGGCCGAACTCCGGGGATTCTACGGTGCTCATGGCCAGCGGGTTCCGGGTCACTTCGGAGGCCCTGGCGGGGTCTGCAACGCCAGCTCCCGCCATGGCGGCAGTTCGCGGCGAAACCTGCAGCGCAAGAAACTTCATGGTCACGCCACCCGGGTCCACGTTCCAATGCTCCCCTGCAAAAGCGAGGGAGCCTGCGGCCATGGCTGCGGTAAGGAGTTTCTTGAACATACGGCTACAAGATACAAAAATAGACGTAACGTAGGACATAGTCCAACTGGTATTAGGGGCTAGGATCTAGGGGTTAGGGAGATGTGTAATGTGGAATGTGAAGTGTGAGATTAGTAATGAGTTGCCAGTTATGAGTTGTGAGTTCTTATAGTAGCGCCTTTGACGCCAAATTATGGACTGAAGACTGATAACAGACGACTGATAACTCAGGGGCTCCCTTCGAGTATTAGGTCGGGGTTTGAGGTTCGAGGCGCGAGGCTTTTTTCTAAATTTTGGTCCATGCTGAGCGTCGTTGTCCTGACCGTGCTCACCGCAATTTATGCGGTTGCCATTCTCACGTTTACCGTGGGGATTATCCGCACGCACAGGCACAAGGGGAGCGCCACCCCCTACGTCTCCGTGGTCATTCCCATGCGAAACGAAGAAAAATTCTTGCAGCGGACCCTGGACGCCCTAGCCGCCCAGGAATACGCAGGACAATACGAGATTATCTGCGTCGACGACCGCTCTACCGATTCCACGGGGAAAATCCTGGACGATTTCGTCGCGACCCACGGGGACAAGTTCCGCGCCATCCATCTGGACCCGAACCTCCCCAAGGTAGAGAGCCCCAAGAAGCGGGCCCTGGAGGCTGGTTTCAAGGAAGCCCGCGGCGAAGTCCTGCTGATTATGGACGCCGACTGCGTGCCTACCAAACGCTGGCTTGCCTCCATGGCGGGTAGGTTCGAAGGGAACATCGCCATCGTGCAGGGGCCAAAGCGGAACACCGGCGGATGGAGCCCCGTGCATCAGTACCAGAGGCTCGAGACCCTGGCCTACACCTCCATCGAGGCCGCCGGATTCAGCCTGGGCCACCCTATGCTGGCCAGTGCCGCATGCCTCGCCTACAAGAAGGACCTGTTCTTCAAGGTGGGCGGTTTCGGGGACCTGGTAAACCTTTCCAGTGGCGACGACGACATGCTCATCCACAAGATGATCAAGGAACCGGGCGTGGAGTTCTGCTACAACCTGAGCGCCGACGCCCTCATAGACACGGCCCCCGTGGATTCCCTGAAGGCCCTGTTCTTCCAGCGGGCACGCTGGAGCAGCAACGGCACCAAGTACGACAGCCACCTTTACACGCTGGCGCTTTCCCTTATCTACACCTTCCTGGTCTGGCTTCTGGTGAGTCCTTTTTTGGTGGCCTTCGCGGACTTCCCTATCGCCTGGTTTGCCATCCCTATGGGTGTGAAGGTCCTGTGCGATTTGATTTTTCTCACCTGCGCCGCTGTGAAGCTCCACTCCAAGCGGCTGTTGCTGGCTCTGCCCGTCACTGAAATCATGCAGGTGCCCATGAACGTGTTTGCCGTTCCCTTCGGGCTGCTAGGGCTGTTCAAGTGGAAATAGGGCCTGCGAATGTGCCTAGCCAAGTGTAAAAAGTTCATCCCGCTCGGCGCCATTTTTCTAGCGGCCTTTGCCGTTTTCTGTAAAATCAATTATTCCGACGGTGATGACGCCTTCTTTGACAGCTGCGTCAAGAGTATGTCGTTTCTTGAATACCTCAAGGAACGTTACCTGACCTGGACAGGCCGCATCGGCGGAGAGACCGCCATCTACGTCACCTTTACTCTGGGAATCTGGTTCTGGCGTGTGGCGAATGCCTTCATGGTCACCATGCTCCCGACCCTCGTGTTCCTGATTTTCAAGAAGATTAATCCCGGCGATGTCGGCGCAAAACCTACATGGAGCGATCTACGCCTGTTTCTCTTGACCTGCGCAGGATTCCTGCTAATGGACGTAGTCACCTTCGGGCACGCTGCCGTCTGGGTCAACGGTTCCGTCTTTTACACCTGGGCATTGGTCAGCGCGCTCCTGTGCATTTACCTCACCTTGGACTGCTTTATTTCCGGCACCGATTCCACAAAAAAAATCCTTGCATCGATTCCCTTCGGCTTGTTTGCCGTCTCGTCAATAGAACAAATAGGATTTTTCTTGTTGGCCTACTTTGCAGGCGGCATCATCTTCAACAAACTTCAAAAGAAATCTGTTTCTTCTCTGCTTTATGTTGAATCCTCCGTCTTACTTGCCGTTTTTGCCATTGTCCTTACTGCCCCCGGAAATTCCCTGAGAATCGCAGCCGAAACAGAGACCTGGTTCCCCGCGTTCAAGGAGCTTTCCGTCGGGGAGCACGCCTTTATTTCGGCCCAATGGCTATTGTCGTCTTTCGCCAACGAAGGCAAAATCTTCTTCGCACTCATCTGGATTGCTGCCCTACTTTCCGGAGCAGCCAAAAACAAGCCGATTGTCATAGCGGCTGCGCTATTTTCTGCAATAGCACTCCTTCCGCTGGCAGGAATCACCCCGCTTGCCGACATGGGTATCAACTACATCGACCCTGCCGTAAAACCCGAAGTTCTCCCTAGCCTTGCACAAGCGACCCCAATGAACATCCTTGCTATGACTTGGTGGTTTGCTGCAACGGCCTTCACCCTGTTTTTAATCCAAAAGCATCTCGGAGCAAAGAGCGCAATCCTCTTTATCGTGGCTATCCTTTGCGAAGCCATGATGTTTTTCTCCCCAACAATCTATGCATCGGGCGAAAGGGTTTTCTATGTCACCGACTGGATTCTCGTATTTATCATCTTGAATCAGGTTTCAAAAATCCCGTCTGAAAAGCGCAAACTAATTTTCTTTTCCTTGGCCCTTATCTTAACAATACTGAACGAGGTCACTCAGGCCTCCGAGCTGCTTGCAAAACTGAACGGGAATTAAAAGGGACGGGTTTGCTAAAGGCCTAGTTTGGCCTTGGCCCAGGTCTCTGCCTGTTCTGCATCTTGCAGCTTGCCGTCTAGCTGGAGTTCAAAGCTTTCGCGAATCAGGTCGCCAAACTGCTTGCCGGGTTTTAATCCAAGTGACATCAGGTAGCGGCCTGTAAGGTAAGGCTCCGGAGCGTTTTCAAAAACGCCCAGCTCAAGGGCCCGCGCCTTCAATCGTTCCACAAAAGCCGTGCGAGCCTGTTCACCGAACATCGGGTTAGAAACAACAAGAATGCAGTATTCCCGCAGGCCTTCCAGCGCAACGGACAGCCGGCGAATCTCAGAATCGTCAAGGAACGCGCCTTCGGGAGAAGCCGTAGACGAATACCTCAACAGCTTCGGAACGTTCCGCAGGAGCTTCACTTCGTTGGTCATGCCCGTTAGGAATTTCTCCCAGTCTTTGGCACAGGAATTCCCCGAAAGGAGCGCTGCAAAGGCCATCGCCATCCGAGACTCCTCGGGCTCGGCGGCCGCATTTCTGGACATGTTGTCCAGGAACTGTCCCAGATTTTCGTAGCTGCCAGCCAGGGGTTTCACCTCCGGGAAAAACCGCAACAGGTCCATTTCCAGAAATGCCCGCAGGCCCAAAGAAGGTTTGCCCGGCTTAAGGAGCCACTTCTTGAACTCCTCGTAAATCCTTTCTTTGGAAAGGTCCTCCAGGGAAAGGCTCTTGCAAAGTTCCGCCGTTTCTGGCGCAAGCGTCAGTTCGAAACGGCTAGCGAACTGCACACCCCGCAAAATTCGCAGGGAATCTTCGGCGAAGGCATCGCTCACATGCTTTAGCCTGTGGGCCTTCAGGTCTTCCACTCCTCCGTAGGGATCACAAAGGGTAAGCTCCGGAAGTTCCATGCCCATGGCGTTGATGGTAAAGTCCCTGCGGAGGGCCGCCTCCTTGAAGCTGAGCTTTTCGTCGGTATGCACCACGAACCCGCGGTGGCCATAGCCCACCTTGTTTTCTGTGCGGGGGAAGGAAAAGTCCAACGAAAGGCCTTTCATGGCCAGATGAATCACGCCAAAGGCCTTGCCTACCAGGTTCGTGCGGCCGTACTTCGAAAGGAGCGGCACCAGGGCGTCTTGCGCCATGTCGTAAACTTCGATATCGTAGTCCCGGCAGCTCTTGCCCAGCATGGCATCCCGAACCCAGCCGCCCACCAGGAAGGCGCGGCCGCCTGCAGCACGGATATCGCCTGCAATCTTCAGCAGGCGTCCCGGAAGGTCGGGCGAGAATTCGTCACCCGAAAGTGTGCGGACCGTAACCATTATTCTTGCGGAACCTCGCTAGCCGTACTATCTACGGTTGCGGAACTGTCTGCAGGTGCAGAAGCACTTTCTGTTGCCGTGCTATCCGGCAAGGTCGCAGGCTTCGGCGTAGCGGAACTGTCCGAGGGAACGGCGGCCGTAGTATCCCGAGGCACCACCGTCACTGCAGAATCAGATGCCGTATGAATTTTTGATGTCGTATCCTGAGAAGCAAACCGTTCATAAATGCTGCGGCGTGCCTCGGCCGAGCCCTGCTTTTTCTTGGCCTCTTCTTCGCGACAGGCCCGCAACTCCTCTTCCATAAATGCGCGCTGGTCTGGGGAATAGGACATGCTGTTATAGCGGTACTCTATTTCGTCGCAGACAACGCCCTGACGTTGCCCAGCACAAGAAGCCAAAAGCAATCCACAAGAAAACAGTGCCATTAATGCGGCTGCCAATACCAAATACTGTTTCTTTCCCATTGTCACCAACCTCTAATGAATCAATATAATTTTTCCCGTTTTTTTCTTGGACCCTTTGCGGACCACGTAATGGTAAACTCCAGGAGCCACAAGTTTCCCGGTCTTGTCGGTGCCGTCCCATTCCGCACGGCCACCCAAAACGTCACTATCGTAAAACGACCTTACCAACGCCCCGCCGCGATTATAAACACTTACGAAAGAGTCTTCTGAAATATTATCAATAACCAGACGCTGGCCATGCTTAGGTCTAAATGGATTCGGATAAGCCTTTACTTCTGCGGGAGCTTCCGATGTCATCATCTTTTCGGCATTTCTCAGGTCTTTTCGGGAATAGCGAGTCACGCCACCATCGTGGGCAAACCAAATCATACCCTTAATAGGGTCAATTGCCAAATCATGAACCTTGTTACTCAATAATCCCTGCTCCGTAGTCCATCGTTCTGCAGCTAGGGTATCCCTGGATTTTTTTTGCTTTGACAAACGAAACACGCCTTGGTCGGCAGTTCCAAGCCAGATATTTCCTTGAACGTCTCTATCCATGGAGGTATACTCGGCGCCAATCAACCCTTTTGTCGAGCTAGGCTGAACAAGGGTATCCCTGTCTTCGTCCATGTAGGCGAGGCTCCCAACGGTAACCATCCATAAAGCATTGTCATCTTTATCAAAAACAAAATCCAAGGGTGCCTTTCCACCGGGTGTGGCGTAATTTTTCTTTTCGGAAACCGACAATCTACCCCCATTTTTTGAGGGTGGCGGCAACCGGAAGACATCTAATGAACCTCCCAATGAAACATAAAACGCCTCCCTAGAGGAAACATATACCAGCCATTCTCCCGTTTCTGCATCAATCTTTGCCGCAAGAGTTCCGACAATAGGGGAGGAACCTATTTCAGAGAGGCAACTGATATCGCCGTCTTTTGTGATATATGCTAGGCCATAATTTTTTTGGCCAGATGTCGCCACCAAAAATCCGGAACTATCTGGAGCGACAGTTGTTCCCATGGCAACAGTAAAATCATTTAAGTATTCGTCTAGGCAACTATTCTCGTCTTGTGGAGTCCAGGCCTTAAAGAGAGTATATCCGTTATCCCTAAAAAGGAAAAAGCCCATTCCCCACACATGAGCGAGCAATAAACCATTATCCAGGGCAGACAGAATTTTCATCCGGTTGTCATAAGACCCGGTATAACTCCCCACACCATTCCAAATCGGGACGCTATTTTGCCAATTGTACCCATCACTATACGCCATCCAGCCATTTGATGTAGCGGCAACAATTCCCCCACCTGAAACAGCTGCTATTTCGTAAACACTGTCCAGTGCATAATTGTTAAAAAGAGTTTCCCGTTCGATTTTTGAAATGTCCTGTTTTTGACTGTCAAAATAACGGTCAGCATCCCTGATATTTTTTATTTTGGCCCACGAAGTCGGGTCTACCAGCCGCACGTCGGCTCCCATATTATCCCAATTCATTTTGCGGCCATACATTTCGGTTCCCAGAAGAACAAATAGCGAATCGTCCTTAATGGAAATTTTTTGAGGCGACCTTGTAACCAAGGAGGTATTTCCAATTTTATCTATCGTCAGAATAAACGAACTTTGATCGGTGTCAAAAAAGGCCAAGCGATCTTCAAAGGCGATAACCAAATTGTTTTTTTCCGATATAACCTGGCCTGGAACTACTTGAACTTTTTTATTCAGATAAGAGCGATTTGCAATGCTCCAGCTAGCGGTTTTCTTATCGAATGCCGCAACTAATCCATACTCCGAAACGGCATATATTTTAGCATCCGTCTGCGCAACGCCCATAAAGGCAGTGGCGCCTAAACCATCTGCAGAAGTCCAAAGCCTTTTTATCCTAGGTGTTGAAAACTGGACGCCACCACCTGTAGCCAAGACATATCCCGAATCGTATGGAATAGCGGAGTATACCGGCGATGGTTGGGAAAAGACTTTCCACTCGTCGGCCAGAACAGTGCTTGTTAAAAGCAACAAGGCAAAAATTAACCGCATTAAAGGCACTTTACAAAATTACAAAAATGCACTAGCCCAGCAAAACATTCCGGGCTCTTTTAATGGCCGATTTTCTCCTTTTGGTTATAGCACTAAAAGACACCCCGTATAGGACGCTCAATTCTTCTGTGGATAAGCCCTTGTGGAATGTCATATCGATTAGTTCTCGGTCGCTCCTAGAAAGGGAATTGACCACTCGCTGCAATTCGTCATTTTTTTGATTTCCCTCCCGATAAAACACCGAACTTTCGGCAGGCAGGGCCATGTAGTCCCCCACTACATCTGAGGCTATAGAAAACGGCATCATCTTTTGACGGAATCGGACATAGTCGTAGAAACAATTCCTAAAAACCCGAAATAGCCAGGGAAAAACGGAATCCCCATATTTTATGCTCTTTGCGCATTTGAAAAAACGCAGGGCGACATTTTGATAAACATCCTTGGCATCCTCGCTACTTTCGCAACTCATCCTGCACAAGTTGTAAATTTGAGGTGAATATGTCTTCCATGCTTCTTCCACCCAGTTGCCGTTTTTTGTATCTTTGTTTTTGCTCGTTTGCTCCATTGTTCCCTTCCGTTTTTTGACGGCGAAAATTTATGAAATTGAATCTGAAAAAACGAATTTTTGAAAAAATGGCAAACAACTGTTGTCAAGATTCAAACAATTGTTGCCTCTTTGCAAAATATTGTTACCTGCTGCTGGTGTTTGCAACGACTGTTTTCGCCCAGGAATTCAACATGAATTCCATGCCGCCTCCCGAAATGCAGATGGAGTATTCGGCAGGGGCGTTGAAAGATGGCGGAACCCTTACCGTAACCGTGACCGTTCCCGACAAATGGCATGTAAACGCCAACAAGGTCACCGACGAATTCTTGAAACCCTCCTCTGTCGAAGCCCAGGCCGAAGGGCTTGAATTCGGCGAAGCGGTTTGGCCAGAACCTATAAAGGAATACAACGAAGCCCTGGAACTGGAAATCTGGACTTTCCGCGGGACGTTTTCCGTAAAGATTCCGGTAAAAACTGTTGACGGAACAAACTACGACAGCCTTGGCACCAGCGTCACCTTTAATTACCAGGCCTGTGACAACTCCATCTGCCTCGCTCCCGCAAGCAAGACCATCTCATTAGACGGATCGTTAAACGGTGGTGCGGTAGGCGCTGGCGTAAAAAAAAACGATTCTGAAATAGGTGCGGTTGAAGGTCGCACAGGCGAAAGTCGTGCAGACGCCAGGGAGAACGGCGCAGGCAGTGAGGCCGGGCTTGCCGACGGTGCCTCCGCCAGTATTGCGCTCTTGCTGTTTTTTGCCTTCGTGGGCGGGATTATCCTGAACCTGATGCCTTGCGTTCTGCCGGTGCTTTCCTTGAAGCTTTTCAGCCTGATCAAACAGGCAGGAGAAAGCCGCGGACGGCTCCTCGCCTTGGGAGGAGCCACAACGGCGGGCATCCTGGTGAGTTTCTGGGTGCTGGCCGCCGTTGTCGCCGCCGTCAAGGCCGGCGGCGGGTCCGCGGGCTGGGGGATGCAGTTCCAGAGCGCAGGCTTTATCGCCTTCATGGTGGTCATCTTGACCGCTTTTGCCATGAGCTTTTTCGGAGTCTTTGAAATCTGGCTCCCCTGGAGCACCACCACCAAGATGGACAGCGCAGGCCAAAAATCCGGACTTGCGGGAGCGTTCTTTACGGGTGCGCTCCTGGTGCTCCTGAGCACTCCCTGTTCCGCTCCCTTCCTGGGTACCGCCATGGGGTTCGCCTTCGCGCAGACCACGCCAATCCTGTTCTTGTTCTTTAGCGCAGCAGGCCTTGGTCTTGCCCTCCCCTATATGCTGGTGAGTGCCTTCCCCGGCGTACTTAAAGTTTTCCCGAAACCTGGCGTGTGGATGGTCCATCTGCAACGGGTAATGGGCGTCTTGCTGCTTGCAAGCGTTGGCTGGCTTTTCTGGATTGTAAATGAACAGGCGGGAATTACAGGCGTAGAACTTTTTGCCGCCGTCGCTATTGCAAGCATCGCCTGCTCCGTATTGCTCGGGAAATTCGCAAAACCGGGAACCGCCTTTATCCGCGAAGTTGCGGTAGTCATTCTCAGTAGCGTCGCACTGTTCTCCCTCTGGTTTGCAGGAATTGCTCCCGAATACGAGCGGGCGGCCATCGCCACCTTCAACGCCCGCATGCAACAGCAAATGACCGAAGACGGGTGGTTCCGCTACAGCCCTGCACTCATCGAAGAATTTGCCAAGGCGAAACGGACAGTCTTTATCGACGTTACCGCCGACTGGTGCCTCACCTGCAAGGCCAACGAAGCCGCCGTCCTTGAAGACGAAGACTTTGTCCGCGCCATGGACAGCCTGAACGTGGCCCTTGTAAAGGCGGACTGGACCCGGGAAACCCCCGAAGTCAACGCACTTCTGCAAAGTATGGAAAAATCAGGGGTGCCTACCTACGCCATCTTCCCCGCCGGAGACGCCTCCAAGCAGATTGTGCTGCCGGAGTTGCTCACGGTAGAGGGGATTGTAGAACGGATTACAGAAAGCAGGGAATGAAATGTGAAATTAGTAATGAGTTATCAGTCATCAGTTATGAGATGTAACGTAGACAAGATGCGCTGTAAATCAGAGACCGGACGCTACTCACAACTCATAACCCATAACTCACTACACATTTAAAGATTACCGCTTGCCTTCTTTCTTGTACCGCTCGATGCATTCGGCGTAGAAGTCAAAGGTCTGCTTGGCAATGGACTTCCAGCTGAATACGTCGATGGCCCGCTTGCGGCTCACCTCGCCCATCTTCTTTGCCAGTTCTGGATTTTCAAGAATCTTGTTCAACTTGCTTGCAAAGTCCGTCTGGAAAGCCTTGGGATCTGCCGGGTCAAAATCCGTTTCGGAGACGTGCTTCAAGGGCACCAAAAATCCGGTCTCGCCGTCCACGATAATTTCGGGAATGCCTCCCACCGCAGATCCTACCACCGGAGTGCCGCAGCTCATGGCTTCCAGGTTGATAATGCCGAAGGGTTCATATAGCGAAGGGGTCGCGAAAACGGTAGCGTGGCTGTAAAGCACGCGAAGTTCCTCGTGAGGAACCGCCTCCTGGATCCACACCACGCCGTCGCGGGTCTTCTGCACCTCTTCGATGAGGTTCTTGCACTCGTCGGCAAGCTCGATGGTATCGGGAGCGCCGGCGCAGAGCACCACCTGGGCGCTCTTGTCGATTTGCGGAATGGCCTGGATCAGCTGGCTGATGCCCTTCTGGCGGGTAATGCGACCCACGAACAATACATAAGGACGCTTGGGATCTACTCCCCAATTGGTCAAAATATCTTCATTGAAAGTCGGTGCATAAAAGTCCGGATCGATGCCGTTGTAAATCACCTTCACCCGGTCTTCGGGCACGCCGTAAAGCTTCATCACGTCCCGTTTCATGCCCTGGCTTACGGCAATCACGCCGTCGGCAGCCTCATAGGCCGTGCGTTCAATCCAGCAGCTCATGGCATAGCCGCCATCTCCCAGCTGTTCCGCCTTCCAGGGGCGGTGGGGTTCCAGCGAGTGGGTGGTGAGAATCAGCGGGCACTGCAAAAGACGACTGGCAAGCACTCCACCAAAGTGGCTATACCAAGTGTGGCAGTGAATGACATCGATATTGTCGAGGGCTGCCGCCCACTGGAGGTTGATGTCCAACGGCTTGAAAATTTTCTGGAAGCGGTCGTCCTTCGGGTTCAGGCCCAACTTCCGCGAGAAACCAATCGCACGGATATTGTCCTCGTCAATATTCTGGTCGCCAAAACAGCGGGCTTCTATATGACAAAGTTTTGCCAGTTCCTGGGTCAGGAACTTGACGTGAATACCTGCACCGCCGTAAATCTCCGGCGGAAACTCGTTAGTAAGAATAGCAGCGTTCATAATTAGTAGGCCGTGGTTAGTGGTTAGGCCGTAAGGCCGTGGTTGGGGCAGAAGGACCCTCTTACAGGATAATTATACTAAAATCCTTACCGAGGGGCATATATGCGGGACATAAATTCCGCACGGGTCTTCTCGTCGGTCTTGAACCTGCCCAAAAGCTGGGTCGTGACCATGGTGGCGCCGGGCTTTTTCACCCCGCGCATGGTCATGCACATGTGAGATGCTTCTAGCACAACAGCCACGCCCTTCGGGTTCAGTTCCTTCTGGATGAGTTCCGCAATCTGGCGGGTCATACGCTCTTGAATTTGCGGGAAGCGAGCATAGAACTCCACCACCCGGGGAATCTTGGAAAGGCCCACTACGCAGTCGCCCGGAATGTAGGCCACATGGGCCTTGCCCGTAAACGGCAGAAAATGGTGTTCGCACATGCTGGCAAACTCGATGTCCGGCACGATAATCATCTCGTCGTACTTTTCGTGAAAGCGCGTCTTGAGGATATCCTCGGCTTTCATTTCACCCGAAAGTCCCGTCATAAGTTCGGCGTACATCTTCGCCACACGACGGGGCGTTTCCAGCAATCCTTCACGATTCGGATCTTCGCCCATGCCGGTAAGAATCATCCGAAATCCGTCTTCCATCATCTTTAAATTCATCTGGCTATCCTTTTACACAAACACCACTTCGTTGCCGACGCGAGGAGACTCGTTTCGATTCGGGAGGCCGCTTTCGGTGTCGGCGTAACCAACGGCGACAGAAGCATACACCCGCTCATCTTCACGCAAGCCGAGGCCACGCAGGTATTCCAAAATCGTCGGGTCTTCGTTCAGCCACTTGAGCTGGTTGATGTAGCAACTGCCCAGGTTCAGCTCGTTGGCCGCAAGCATCATGTTTTCTACGGCACAGGCCACGTCGGCCATGTTGTTGCCGTAATCCTTCTTGTTCGCCACCACGATAAGTACCGGCGCGGTGTAGCAGAAAGAATAGTTTCCCTTGCGGGCAAGGGTGATAGAATTCTTGAGGCTCTTGTACAGGTCTTCACGAAGTTCCATCTTCGCAAATGCGGCCTGAACCAACTCCTTGAGCTTAGCGATTACAGCCCCATCCGAAATCACGAAGAAGTGATTCGTCTGGGCATTACCGCCGGTAGGTCCAAAACGCCCCGCCTCGACAATGGCCTGCAACTTTTCTATTTCCACAGGTTGCGCCTTGAACTTGCGGGTGCTACGTCGTGTGCGTATGGCTTCCAATGTATTCATAATATTCACCTTTTACTGGATCCTTCGACTCAATGCCTCGCGGCATCTCGCTCAGGATGACGCGGAGCCTGCCCTGAGCTTGTCGAATGGGCGTCACTTGTCCAGCGGCATAACCAAGATACGAGATTTCCGCTTGGTGTTGTAATGTTCCCGCTTGCTCTTCGGCAAATCCTCTACGGAGCCGTCTTCGAATCCGAAGGGGTAGAACCAGTCCAAAGCCTGGGTGGTGAGCAGGAACAGCTTCTTGTAGCCCTTCATCCGGCCAACCGAAATCAAGTGCCGCACGATAGCATCTCCGATACCGGACTTGCGGTAGTTGGCGGCCACGGCAATGGCGGCCACTTCGGCCATGCCGTCTTCGAACTCGTGGAGGGCGCCGCAGCCGTGGATGCTGTTGTCGATGCTGTACACCACATAGTCCTTGAGCTTTTCGGAAATGCTCTCCTGGGTCCTGGGCACCAGGTAACCCTTCGCGATATAGTCCTGCATGATCCGCAAGATATCGGGAATGTCTTCCATATTGGCAGGCCGGATGCTGGAATACTGGTTTGCGTACACCATGGTTCCGTCGCCCCTGGCGCTAAATACTTCTTGCAGCACACTGCCCTGGAACTCGCCGCTCAGCAGGTGAACACGGTTCGCGCCAGCCTCGCAGGCGTTGATGGCATTCTGCAGGTAATCCTTCTGGGCAAAGTTCAGCTTGTCGGCATTCAGTTCCAGAAGTTCCTTGGCCTGGTCCACGTCCAAGGCTGAAATCACGCCACTGTCCGTTGGTTCCAGATACTTGGTGTTCTTGCCAGTAGCAAGGCCTTCAAGCCTGATACCGTTCTCGCTGCCGATAAAAAACAGCTTGCCCACCTGCATGTACTTGCAGAGTTCCGTAGCCAGTTCCGTAGAACTGATGTTGTAGGCCTGGCCCAACTTGTTCCAGCCGATGGGCGGAATAATGGGCACGAACTTCTCGTTCAGAAGCTGCTCCAGGATGTCCCGCTGGATCCGTTCAATCCGACCGGTCCGCATGTAATCGACACCTTCAATGACCCCAAGACTCCGGGCCAGCACCCAGTTTCCCTGGATACCGCTCAGGCCGCTAGCCGTCAGGTGGCTCATAATCCTCTGGGCAACACCCAGAGACGCCTGCTCTATCAGGGGCAAGGCCTCTTCGCTGGTAAGCCGCACGCCACCTTCGAACTTGGACTCGATTTCCCAAGCCTTCAGCTGGGCATCAATGCTGTTCCTGGTTCCCGGCACGATAATGATTCGGATTCCCGCCTTGTGTAACAAGGCGATATCCCGCATGAGCACAGGGAACAGCGGGTGGTCCATAAGGCCGTCTTCAATCTTCAATACAAAGAGCTGGCCCTTGAACCGGTCCATATAGCCGAAGACTTCCCGGATAAACCCGGAAACTTCGAAATGCTGGGAATAAAAATCGGACACAGTATTGCTCATGGTTCAAAAAATAATAAATCTTACTTATAACAAAAGACGCAGGGTGACCCGCGCCTTTATTAAAACTTGTCTATCGCGACCTATTGCTTGGCAGCCGGTTTGGCGGCAGGCTTTGCAGGAGCTGCTGCGGGTTTTGCCTCGGCGGCCGGTTTTGCAGCAGGCGCGGCCTTAGCGGCTGGCTTGGCTTCGAGCTTCTTAGCCTCAGCAGCGGGCTTGGCGGCCGGAGCTGCGGCAGGCTTGGCCGGAGCAGCCTTTGCTGTATCGGCAGGTGCGGCAGCTGGTTTTGCGGCAGGAGCTGTCTTTGCCGTATCTGCAGGAGCGGCGGCTGTCGGCTTAGCTTCGGCCTTAGCAGCAGGAACTGCGGCGGGGGCTGCCTTGGCGCTGTCCGCAGGAGCGGCAGCAGCGGGAGCGGCGGCAGGTTTAGACGTATCTGCGGGAGCGGCAGCAGGAGCAGCAGTTGCAGCGGCAGAATCAGCAGGAGCCGCTGCGGCGCTGTCAGCCGGAACAGCCGTAGAATCCACAGGCGGAACTTCGGCATAAACCTTCAACAGTTCCACTTCAAAAATCAGGAGTGCATTGCCAGGAATGGTAGGCGGAACACCGGCTTCGCCATAGGCCAGGGCGCTAGGAATCCAGGCCTTCACCTTGTCCCCTTCTTTCATGACCTGGAGCAAGTCCTGCCAGCCTTCGATGACCGCGCCTACGGGGAACTCCAGAGGTTCACCACGCTTGACGCTGTTGTCAAACTGTGTACCGTCTAACAAAGCCCCAATGTAATGCACCTGGACCTTGTCCGTCACCTTGGGTGAAATACCCGTGCCGGCCTTGAGCACGCGGTACTGCACTCCCTTGGGAGTCACCTTCACGGTAGAATCCAAAACGTTCTTGGCGAGGAAAGCAGCCTGGTCTTCCAGAGCCTTGGCGGCGGCGGCCTTCTCGTCGTCCTCTTTCTGCTTCTGCATACGGAGCAGCAAGTCTTGCAGGGCCGATTCCGAAGCGGAATCCGACAGCAGAACCTTGCGGGCAGGGTCCACTTCGTCCTGGAGGGCAATCATCAGCACATCCATCTTGACAGGAACATTGATATTGGCGATAGCCTTTCCCAAGTCCATGCCCAGGGCGTAGCTGTAACGGTCCACGGCGCTGTCCAGGGAAACCTGGGGTGCGGGGGCGGCAGCCGGTTCGGCCGGCTCAACTGCAGGCTGAGGGGCGTTGCCACCGCAGGCGACCAAAACAGCACCTACAGCAAGTCCGAAAGAATAACGAATCAGGTTCATAAAACTCCTTTTGGATTACGTATGTAACCCATATCACGGTTAAATTA
Organism: Fibrobacter sp.; assembly: GCA_017503015.1. Lineage (NCBI taxonomy): Bacteria > Pseudomonadati > Fibrobacterota > Fibrobacteria > Fibrobacterales > Fibrobacteraceae > Fibrobacter > Fibrobacter sp. Next base: position 25,553 of record JAFVTX010000028.1, read on the forward strand.
GCTTTTTTTTACAGGAAATTTGCGGAATTGTGCGTTTTTTCACATAAAACCACATTTGTAAACAAAAAACAACAAAAACCCTTTAAAAACCACAAGAATTTGTTATATTTGGGACAACGAATAAACGGGATTACGAGCTAACTCTATGAGTATCAAGTTCTTACAGATGGTGGACTCTGCGCAGGAGAGCAAACGCGAGTTTGACCTGTCTGTTGTCTACCTCAAGGATTCCCTCCACCAGTCCGTCAAGACCGCTCTGAGCAATACACAGCGGGTTTCCTTCGACACGAACAAGGTCCAAACTACCGGCTGGCTTAAAGGAGCCCTCTCTTATCCTTGGGTTGTAGTCTGCACCATTATTCCCGCAGTCATGGAAATGATTGTGTAATACGATTAGGGAAGGCTTACGCCCTCCCTAAAACAACCTTCCCTGCACAAGAAAAGCCGCGAAATCGCGGCTTTTGCTTTTTTCCTGTATTCTCCAGTATCTATCAACTAGTACCTAAAGAATTCTTACCTATTTCTTCTTTTTACGACGGACACCCCACTTGTCCTTGATTTCTTCTTCGATCTTCCTCTTAGCGTAGCGAACTACCATCTTGAACTGAACCGTATAGACGCCAGTTCCCACAAAGCGTCCGTTGTGATCCTTGAAGTTCCAGTTCACGAACACCTTCTGGTCCGAATTCAAGCAGTTTCCGCCAAACTTCGGACTGTTACAAGGCACCGTGATGACAGTATCATTCACATATTGTCCCAAGTGATCGAAATAGTTAACCACGAAGGAGATGAACACCTTCTCCGGATCCAGAGAATCAAGTACAGAGGGGTCCACAGAGCCGTCGGCAGCTATCTGTGCACGGTCCAGCAACTGCGGCACGAACCTTTCGCCTAGCTGCACCAGGTGACCCAAGGCACCTTCCTTTTCCAAGTCTTCCTTGGTCGTAGAACTGGGCACATAGCGCAGGTTCACAGAACTCATGGTATGCAATACTTCATCCTTGTCATCGAAGGTTCCCATCTTAGTGGATTCCACCAAATGATTCAGCAAGCCTCCAATAATCACCGGCGACGGATCATCTCCGGCAATATTACCGAAGTTATCCTGAATAGCATCCTTACTTCCGCGGACCACCATCAGGGAATCACCGGGCATCACAGTCACCTGACCAGCATCCAAGATCAAAGTGGCAATCATGCCATCTTCGGACCAAGAAATAGACGAGGGAATCAAATCCAAAGTATCCTTGCCGTGGATATAACGGAAGTAATCCCGACCCTCTACCTTCTTAATGGGTTCAGAGAAAGCGACTGCCAATGTATCTGCCTTTTTGCCGTAATTAAGGGTAGCCCCTGCAATAACCGGAGACATCTTATCGGTAACCCTTACAGGATCTTCGTTGACAAAGACCTCTCCAAAGACCGGATAATAGGTGTACACTGTTGCCGGCGGCAAAGATTCACTAATGCTGGTAACTCCCTTGGCTAATGGCGACGGAGAGTAAACGTCCCAAATAACCTTGGTCGGATCCTTGGGATCCAGCTTCAGATACGAAGGTTGAGCCTGCAACTGCACCAACAATCCACGGTCACTATACCAGGGGAAGGTCATATGAAGTTTTTCCAAATCCTCTTTCTTCAATGGCGCCGCATACTTAACTACAACCTGATCCATAACACCATCATAATCCGTATCCCAGTATTCAACAGCATTCACAGCCGGCAAACGATCTACCACTGACACAGGGACATGACGGTCATATTCGTCGGACGTGATGAACGGAGCGTTGCTGAAGGTCACATTGGGATACAAGGAAACACTATCCTTCATGTTCCCTTGAAGTTTCAAGTCTTCTCCCACAAAGATGACAATGTTCTTAGAAGGTAGGTAGACCTTGGAAACTTGGCCAAGTCCAAAGAAGACTTCCTTGCCCTTTTGCTTCATGGCAATCAACATTTCTGGATAGCTCAGATCAATGGGAATAATATCTACGTTGAACTCTACAAACAGGGAGTCCAAACCGCCCTTGGTGGTATCCCTAATGGCATGGGCGGCCTTGATGATATTGGTTCCCAACTCTACTAGCGGAACCTGACGTACATATACGGCTCCGTTGGATTTGTCCCTATAAGTTACCTGAGCATAAGAATTCTCCTCGATATCTTCAGGGAACACCAAGTCAGAAACGTCCTTCAAGATAATCCTGCTCCGATCTCCGTTGAGAGTCGGTACGGTAGCCGAGTTCAACATCACTCCATTAACCACCAGTGAAACGGACATGACATCCACAAACTCTGACAACGTGTCCTGCAATAGGATTTCCACGTAATCCAGCTGGCTGTCCAAATCAGAATCCTTGATCATGGCCACCTTGCCTTCGGGGACCACCGCAAAGAAGTTGATGTTATCAATCACCACAAGCTGTCCAACTTCGTTGGTGACGTAAATTTCACCATTTCTGACAGGATCGTTAGCCGTCACATAGATGGTAACACTTCCATCGGCATTGACCTTAATTGAATCACCAGGAGCCGGATTATTAGGATCTATCAGAACCAATCCGGACGGTGTCGTAAAGGTCAGAGAATCTACGTTATCACCAAAGTATTCCTTCACCTTGTCCGCACTCAGTGTTATAGCCACCACATCTCCGACCTTGGCCGAATCGATATTGGCGTTCTGACGGAAGTCCAAAGAGATATCCGTGGGGTTGTTGTCCACATAGTACACATTCTCACCGATAGTCACCGTACCGGGGTCACCGGGCTTCTTGTCGTCGGCAGGCACCAGAACACCCGCATTCTGGACTACAGAATCGCCCTTGTCATAATCGTCCCAAGACGGGTTGACATATCCACCGCCAGCTGAGCTATACCCGAAATCCTCACCGCCACCATTGGGGCTGTAGTTTCCAGTACTGCTGCTAAACAGAATTCCTCCGCCACTGCCTTCGTCGCTGCTAGAAGAGCTACTAAACAACTCTCCTCCTCCCCCCTGGCTACTGCTGGAGCCATTGCTTTCAGAGGAGCCTTCGCTATTGGAAGAGGAACCATTACTATCCGAAGAACCCGTGCTACTAGAAGAGTCCCCACTACCAGAAGACCCCTCGCTGCCGGAAGAAGAATCATTGCTATCCGAAGAATCCGTGCTACTAGAGGATTCTCCACTATCGGAGGAGCCATCGCTGTCGGAAGAAGAATCGCTGCTATCCGAAGAATCCGTGCTACTAGAAGATTCCTCACTACCGGACGACCCCTCGCTATTAGAAGATGTCCCCTGGCTGCTAGACGACTGGTTACTGCTAGAAGATTCATTCCATTCTTCTTGTGAACTGAGTCTTTCCCAACTACTTGAAGAAACATCGCCAATGGTACTTGCGCTAGAACGGGCGATTTTAATTTTGTCCAAAGGAGCCAAATCGTCTAGGAAGTTATCTATCCACTGCATGTGGGCAAGCACATTGTTATCGATAAGACGTTGCGGATTTGCCGCATAGTCTATGAAAATCACATGTCCAGTGTTACTAGCCACAAACAAGTGGCCATGGCCATCGACCGTTCCCTGGTCCAGGCGCCAACCCACCGTGGGAGTGGCCCCATTTCTGTTTGTACCACCATCGCAATAGCCGGATTGACCGGAATTGCCCCATTCACCTGTCGTAGGGTCGGCTTTCTGCCTGCAGGAGGGAGTACGGGGACCGGAAAGGTGAGTCGTGTCTTCCGGGAAAAAGAAGGTGCGCAGGTTAATTTCGGCAAGCACCCTAGCCTTCATCTGGCCTCCTTCCCTGTAAGGTTCAATCTGCACAATTTTAGAACCGCCAAAGATAAAGATGGTGTTTGAATAGGGGTCGTATGTTCCGCCATGGGCTCCTTCCAGGGAATCAATAAGGGTTATTTTCCCAAGGCCAATGACCACGGAATCCCCTACGTGCCCCAAGTATTTCGCCGAATCTGCGGCATTGTTGATTTTTTTCCATGTAGTATCCGTAAAATAACCGAAGTGGGAGCCCGCCCTCCACTGTTTTCTCAGGTCTTCGCTACAAGCAACACCATTCAGGTCCGTTTCACATCCGCCGCCTGCATAGTTTGAATAGGTATAAAAGGCATTACCTTCGCCGTCCCATATCACGGTAGTAACCTGCTTAATATTCTTGTTGCGGTCCGGCAGGCTCTTGTAGGGTTCCTTGGCGGGCGTCCTCAATTCCACCTGATAACCCACATTGGACAATCCCCCGTCATTCGTGTTGTCCAGGGCGTAACGGACCAGGGGCCCCGGCATACCGTCGGCCCAAACAAACTTGTGGTTCGGGTCCACCATCACGTGCCAGTAGCCCTGGGTACTTCCCGTTCCCGAATTTTCCGTCTTGTAGTTCGCAGGGGAGGTCTTTGCCACACAGGTGTTGGCATTGGTGCTTCCGCTATTCTTTTTTATCTTGTGAAGTCTTGCGCCCTGACCAGCCACAATCAGGTCACCGTCCGGGTGGTGCATAATGCCGTCGGCACCGTTTGAATGGCACAGGTCCTTCTTGTTTAAAAGCCTCAAGTACCCCAGGCCGTCATAGAAGTAGTCAATACTCTTGACACGGTCGGTGCCGATGTACTTGGTATAATAGAGGGTGGCGTTCGTGGAAGGCTGTTCCACGATTTCGCCAATCTGCTGAATCCAGATGCCTGTCGCCGGGTTTTCCGGAGCTCCCGACGGAGTTGCGACTCCGGCAAGTGCAAGCGTCACTGCCGAAAGAATCGCCGTTGTCAAGTTTCTTGCCATCTTTTTCATAGCACTACCCTCTGAAAGGTTTTAGTCCCCAAGGCTCATTCCGCCCTTGCCGGCACGGATACCCCAGTTGTAAATCCTTTCAACTTTAAAATTGTCCTTTGCGCCGTAAACATTGATCTTGAACTGCGCAACATAAACACCTACACCGACCTTACGGCCTTCGCTAGAGCGCATGTTCCAGCGCACATACATCTTCTTGGCATGCTCAAAGCAGTTGCCTTCAAAAGCCTTGTCACTGCACTTTATCTTGTTCGAGGCGCCACCGACATAGGCACCCAAATTGGTAAACACCTTCAGTTCCCAAGAGAGGCCCACATCGTCCAGGTTCATCTTAGAAACACCCGTAGAGTCCTCTCCCATGACGGTCGCAAAACTGATGTCCATCAGAACTCCGAGAGACTTTTTCATCTCTTCGTCCATAGGTTCGTCGGCATTGACAAAGCGTTCCGTAAAGGCCGCCTTGTCCGCCAACAAGACGGCGCGGTCCAGACTGGCAAGGGAGGTGGATTGCATCAGCACGCGGGGGTCGCCCTTGACCATCGTCGGCTGAGAATTGGGAGACACCCCATTGCCATCCAGGTCTGTAATCTTTGCCTTGTCAAAGTCAAACTTTATGGAATCCGCCGGGTTCAGGCGCTCCGCGAGGGGCACGCCGTTTTCCAGGTGGAGCTTTACGGACTTGCCGTCCTTGCTCCATTCCAGAGAACTGAAGGGAATAGACACCCATTCTCCGTCCACCTTGAACTTGAAGCAATCGGACAGGGCCGTCAAGTCCTCCAAAGCCTTCTTGTCCACAGGTTCAGAGAAGGAGATGGTCAGCACGTCGGCTTCCATCTTCTGGAAGGACTCCGGCTCCAGGAAGGTTCCCGAAATCACGGGAGACATGCGGTCGTGCATGGTGCAATCGTAGGTTTCCATCTTGGTGGTGCCGTCCGCCTGGACCACGGGCTTTGTGACCTTGGCAAAGCCGTACTTGAGGCTATCCACATCGATGCCGGCAGTATCCACATAGGTGAGCATCCGCTGCACGTCGAACTTGGTGGTATCCACCGTAATGGAGAGTACTAGGCCGTCCTTGGAAAGCTTCACGAAGTTGGTGTCCGTCAGGTCGGGCTTGATTTCCAGCACGTTGCCCTGATTATCCATCCAGTACAGCACCACTTCCATATCTTCCAGGTCCTTCTTGGAAATGGGTTCCTTGAAGGCCACCGTGGCACTGTCCATACGGCCGTCACCGTTTTTGTCGTAGAAGCCGTTCCGTTCGTCATCCACGTAGTTCTTGCCCGAATTGGTAATCTTCACGGGGTTGTTCTTGCCCGTCTTGTTGCCGTCGGCAGCCTTGATAAGCCCGTCGGGGCACTTGTCCTTGGCGCAAGAGGTGGCCAGTTCCAACTCGCCTCCCACCTGGACGGAATTCTTGGGCACCTTGAACTTCCAAATGCGGTCGTTTCCACCGACGCCCTTTTCTACCGCCGTCATGGACAGGGGGACGCCATCCAGGAGGAAACCGCTACCCGAGGTCCAAGACGTATCCAGAGGTTTATTGAAGCTGAGAATCACATAATCATAGTCACCGTCACCCGGTTCAAGGGTTGCCGTCTGGATAACCGGGCCAATGCGGTCCTGAATAGCGGTAGAAAGGTTTCCGCTGGCACCAGACACCGTAGACGAGGCATCCACCTTCAGGTTCCCCTGGCCCTCGCCATCGGGAATCGTAGTCTTTACGCCGGTGAGCTCAGCCAGGTGACCGTCCAGGGTAAAGTCCCCGCTGAAATCCGTGTAGTCACCGCCCGTGGGCCAGTTATACTGGAAATTCTCCAGAGAAACCCCGTTCATCTGGCCGTTAAAGTAGGCCGCAATGCTATCGCCTACACCGTCACCGTCGGTATCGTAGATGAAGGCGCTATCCAGGGAGGGCAGTCCGTAGTTCACAAACTGCAGGTTACCGGGGAACTCTTCCTTGGTGCGGAAAACCGTACTGTCAGGCTTCGGGTTGTAGATAGAAGATTCCAGGGTAAAATTCACGTCGGAAATAGCCTTGTCCGACGTCACCAGGAAAGACGACCTGGACTCGGAAAGCTGACCTATGTAGTATTTCGTGCCATTGATCGTCCCATGGCCCATAGGCGTTTTTGCCGGCGTCAAGAACTTTAGGTCTTCGTGCTTTGAGGAAAGGAAGTATTGCAAATCCTTGGCAAGAGTATCCAGCTTGCCTTTCGAGGGGCCAAGGGGTATTACCGACTGAACATAGACCGGCAGCGTATCACCCACGTTCAGCTGGATGTTCGAAATATCGGAGATGACCTCCTTGCAGTCGGCATCTTCGCAGAACTGAAACTCCGGCACGTAGAAGTTGTAGACATAGATGACGTTGACATCCTGCATGGATGAGTTGACGGAAACCCCTAGAGGGGCGTTGGAAACGGTCCAATGCCCCGTTACACCGGTGACCACGTAGCCATTATTGTCAGAAGTGAACATCTGGCCGTTGGCGACGACATCACTTCCCACCGTAAACACAATGGTATCGGATCCCGCATTGGGGGCATAAACGTACAAGGGCGCGTTTTTAAGGCGATTCCCGCTTTTTGGAGGATCTTCTACATAGAGCCCTATCATCTGTCCCACATCCAGGGGCAGGTAAACGCAGCGGGAATCCGGCTTAGCATCGTTAATGCAGTCTCCACTATAGTTCACGCCGGCAAAACCCCATGCCGCCATCAGCAGCAGGGTGCTTACAAATAGGAACAACCCATTTTGTCGTTTTGCCAACATACCATCCTCGCTCTTTTTGCGCAACAACAAACACGCCCAATTACAAGCCTGGGCACTTACATCTCTAAAAATATGTTTTTTTATGGGCAAGGGTATTTTTTTTGCCGAGGACACGGCCCGATTTGAGGCCTAAATCACACTTTTCTAGAATCCGAATTCAAGGCGAATTATTCCAAGTTGGAATATAAATCGGCCACTACGGAGTCCATAAAGAGCCAGCCGTCGCCTTCGAGCACAAGGTGCGACCCCTGCCGTTTCAAGAAGCCCCGTTCCATCCAGCGGGAAACTGTTTTTTCCGAGAGGCGAACGCCCAGATGTTGCAAGGCGTCTATGTCCAGGCCGTACTTTGTTCGTAATGAAAGCTGGATAAGTTCCGCCACCTGCTCGTCGTGGCCGATAGGGTCTTTCGACAGCTGGCTTTCCGGGCAGCCCGCCTGTACATAGCGGCGCCACTCCGGATAACGATCGGGAGCGTGGAACCGGACGCCCTCAAAGAAGGCGTTGGCCGAAGGGCCAAAGGCAAGGTATTCACCCCGGCGCCAGTAATTCAGGTTGTGAAGGCTTTCCTCTCCCGAGCGTGCAAAGTTGGATACCTCGTAACGTTCGAAGCCCTTAGATTCGAGTAGCTTGACCCCTTCACGGTACATGTCGCCGTACAGGTCCTCGTCCACCTGTAACTCGCCTTTTTCTAGGCGGTGGCCGAGCCTTGTGCGAGGGTCTACCTTAAGGCCGTAAAAACTGATATGGCCCAGCGGGTAGGCCGACAATCTGTCCAGGTCTTCCAAAAATTGCGACACCGTCTGCACCGGTAGATTGAACATCAGGTCTGCCGTGACCCTCAGGTTTTCTTGAGACAAGAGGCGCTCCAGGGCGGCAAGGCCTGCCTCCGGAGTGTGCCTACGGCCCACCGCCTGCAAAAGCTCCGGCCTAAAGGTCTGTAGTCCGAGGCTTGCCCGGGTAACGCCATTTTCTAGCGCTACGGCTAGCCGCTCCTGGTCGCAAGATTCCGGATTGAACTCCATGGTGGATTCCTTCAACCGCCGAAGAGGCACTCCGGCACCGTCCAATATGGAAAAAAGCCGAGCCAGTTTCTCCGGAGACAGGATAGACGGAGTTCCGCCCCCAAGATAGAGGGTTTCCACCTGTTCTAAGGCTCCTGGATGCCGCTCCGAAAAGGCAGAAATTTCCTGCGAAAGCAGGCCCAGGTACTCCACGTGGAGCCGATCCGGCCCCTGGATAGTGAAAAAATCGCAATAATCGCAGATTTTTTCACAAAAGGGGATATGGATATAGAGACCCAGCATTTCTTAAAAATACATTATAGTTGTTGCCCACGGGGGAAAATAATGTAAATTAGTTATGAGTTATGAGTGGTGAGGTTCGAGGTGCTTCTTCTATAACTGAAAACTCATAACTGATGACTGACTACTATTTCCGAGATTTGATTGATGGACAAAGCAACGAAAGACAAAATCAAGAGTTTTTTGAAAAAAAGGGCGCCCCTGTGGGTGTTCTTGACCCTTGCGACCATCATCTTTTTCTTATCATCCACCCTCCTGATGGGTGAATCCTACAAGGATATCATCCTCATCGCCATGATCTGGGCGCTTCCACTCTTTATCCACTAGACCTATGGCTGCTATTACCCGACAGACACAGCGAAAGTTCAGGGCCGTATGCTTCTACGTGCTCTGCTGGATGGGCGTAGCCATCGGTATCTCTATGCTGGAGATGTATCGGGACCAGGGTGACTTGTCTATAGAGCCGCTCCTGCTCATGCTGCAGTTCTCCCTGTTCATGGGACTTTCCCATGGGATATACGATGTTATTATCCTAAAAGACGAGCGGGATTGTAGGCCCGTGTGGAAGGCCCTGCTGGTACGGACCTTCTACTTTATCGCCGCCATACACGCAAGCATTATCTTGTGCATACTGCTGTTCCAGTCCAATGCCGACGAAGGTCTTGTCAACGAGGTCTCGCTAGCCTCCATCAAAGACAACCTAATGTCCCACGAGGTGCGGGTCCAGGTTATTTTGTACTTCTTTGCGGCCTACCTCATTACGGCCTTACGTTCCGTGCACAAAAAATTCGGCCCGAGGGTGTTCTGGAACACCTTCCTTGGCAAATCGCAAGAACCCAAGGAAGAAGATCGGGTTTTCATGTTCATCGACCTGAGGCATTCCACCTCCCTGGCCGAAGAACTGGGCCACGTGAAGTACAGCAGCTTTTTGAAGGACTACTACAGCCTGCTTTCTAACTGTTGCGAAGAAAACAGGGGCGAAATCTACCAGATTGCAGGGGACGGGGCCTTTTTGACCTGGAAAATGTCCGCCTGCCGCAAAAAGGCCCGGCCGGTGGACTGTTTTTACGATTTTTCGGAATGTATCGCCGGGAAAAGCGCCAAATTCATAAAAAAATTCGGGGTAACGCCCCAGTTCAAGGCCGGAATCCACTGCGGGAAGGTCATTTCTACGGAGGTGGGCAATTTCGGGAGCGAAATGGCCTACCACGGGGACGTGCTGAACACTACCGCCAGGATCCAGGGGCTCTGCACCAAGCTGGGGCAGGAATTCCTGATTTCGGAGGAATATTTCCAGGAATTGCCCAAGCCTATCCCCCACGGCTATATCGCCAAAAAAGAGGGAATCTTCGAATTGAGGGGAAAAAAGCACGAAATTTTGATTTTTTCCCTGCAAAAGCCCTTGACAATCTAAAATCCTTAAGCTATAATTGGTCTCACCCCGCGGGAATAGCTCAGTTGGTAGAGCACGACCTTGCCAAGGTCGGGGTCGAGGGTCCGAGTCCCTTTTCCCGCTCGAAAAAAAGAAAAACCACCCTTTTTGGGGTGGTTTTCTTTTTTTATGCGTCGGGATAAAAAGGGACTCGGAGCCGAGAAGAGGGTGCGACTGAAATTTTTCATATGAGAACAAAGTGAACATAATTGAAAAATTTCAGCACTTGAGGCGCAAGCCTCAAGCCCGTAGGGCGAAGCATCGGCTCGCGCAGCGAGTGACCGATGCTGAGTATTCCCTTTTCCCGCTCGAATACAAAAACGCCCAGCTTTTTGCTGGGCTTTTTTGTATTCGGTTGAGAAGTTGGGTCGGACCCGAGACCCCTTGGGGGAGAGGGTGCGGCATAAAGCGACGTGCACGAAGTGCATACGATAGTCGCTTTATGAGCTTAATGTGAGTTCACGAACATTAAGCCCGTAGGGTTAGACCGCAACCTTGCGCAAGCAAGGCGTTTTGTGGGCTAACATTCCCTTTTCCCGCTCTAAACGAAAAAAGACACCTTTATGGTGTCTTTTTTCGTTTATCGCGGAAGGGCCCGGACCCTCGAAGAGGGTGCGGCAGTAGCGCCCGAGGCGAGCGCATAAAAACAGAATGTTTTTATGCCGAGCCGACCAAGCGGACGTCGAAGACGTCAAAAACCACCGTGCGCGTAGCGCATGAAATAGGTGGTTTTTGAGCTTGACGCGAACGTGAGTGAGTGTCGAGCCCGAAGGGTTGCTGAGCAGCCGCGTCAGCGGAGACTGCGAAGCAACATACCCTTTTGACGCCTTCGGCGTCAGCGGCGTCACTCGGTCATAGAGAAAAAGTGAACTTTTTCTATGACACTCGCTTAGCACGCTTTTCCCGTCAAAACATTAAAATTTATTTCACTAAATTTTAAGAAATAATACTAGTTTTTGCCAATTTTTCATTATATTTAATGAAAAATATTTGCACATTTTTAAGAATTTTATTATATTTAAAACAAGATAATAGGAGGAGCTATGGCCATGTACTCTGCACAGACCGACGAATCCGCACTTGCCCTGCTCGGCAAGCGTATGGCGGCATTCCGTGTCAGGAACAATTGGACCCAAGCAAAGCTTGCCCAAATGGCCGGAGTCAGCAAGGGAACGGTAGAGCGAATCGAACGTGGTGATTCCGTGCAAATACTGAACCTGGTCAAGGTGCTGCGGGCCTGCGGCATGCTGGAAACCTTCCTGGGAATTTTCCCCGACGATTCTCCCTCGCCCATGCAAATCCTGCAAATGGGAAAAATAAAGCCCCGGCAGCGGGCGGGCTCCCCCCACAAGAAAAATTCTGGAGCCAACGTCATCTTCGATACCGGCGCCAATTATTCCGCAACACAAAATTCCGGTAAAAAGAAGCCCTGGGTCTGGGAAGAAGACAAGTAACGGTACAAGATGATTGCAGTACAGGTAAAACTCTGGGGAACGACCATCGGAGCAATTTCCATGCTGGAAGGCGACTCCGTCGCCCGTTTCGAATACGCCGAGCCCTTTATTGGAGCGGGAATCGAACCCTCGCCCCTTGTGATGCCCGTATCCAGGCGGATCTACAGTTTCCCGCAACTGTCAGGGACATTCCACGGATTGCCCGGACTTTTTGCAGACAGCCTTCCCGACAAGTTCGGCAACAAGGTCATAGACTCCTGGCTGCTGCGGCAGGGACGCACTCCCGAAAGTTTTACCGCCCTTGAACGCCTGTGCTATACAGGGAATCGTGGCATGGGAGCGCTGGAATTTTCGCCCCTGCAGGGGCCCGATTCCCGCACAGACGATTCCATTGACGTGGAAAGCCTGCGAGCTTTCGCCGCCGAAATTCTGAACCGGCGCAAGCACTTTTCCACAAAAAGGCTCAGCAAAAAGAACAACCGGTCTTTCGAGGAAATTCTCAAGGTCGGGACTTCTGCGGGGGGCGCCCGGGCAAAAATCCTGGTGGCCTACAACGAAACCACCGGCGAAATGCGTTCCGGGCAGGTGGAGGCCGAACCGGATTTTGGATACTGGCTGTTGAAACTCGACGACGTGGAGCATAACGGCGACAAGGAAAACGCAGACCTGTTCGGTTACGGCGCCATAGAATACACCTACTCGCAAATGGTGAATCTTGCAGGCATCCACATGACAGAATGCAGGCTCTACGAAAGTGCCGGACACAGGCACTTTATGACACGTCGGTTCGACAGGCTGGCAGGCGGCAAAAAACTGCATTACCAGTCCCTTTGCGGCCTTGCCCACTACGACTTCAACATGCCGGGGGCCTACAGCTACGAGCAGGCACTGGACGTTATCAAGCGGCTAGGCCTGGGCTACGACGCCCTGGAAGAAATGTACCGCCGGGCAGCCTTCAACATTTGCTCCCGCAACCAGGACGATCACGCCAAGAACATCGGGTTCCTGATGGACAAGCAGGGAACATGGGCCCTCGCCCCCGCATTCGATATGACCTATGCCTACAACCCGCAAGGGGCATGGACCGGGTCACACCAGATGACCTTCAACGGCAAGCGTGACGGCTTTACACTGGACGATTTCAAGGCCGTGGCAAAATTCGCAGGGCTCAGGCAGGGCCGTTACAAAAAGATTCTACACGAAGTCGAAGATGCCGTTCGCCAATGGCCAAGACTTGCCCGCCAAAACGGTGTTCCTGCAAGAATCATCAGGGCAATCGCCAGCGTGCAGGAAACGCCGTAGGCAGAAAATGTATATTGCGGAGGATTATGCCACGCCTGATGTCGCCGCTTAGGCCCCGCTATATGCGCAAGCCTCCCGAAGGTTCTACGGAAGCGTTTACGGCGGCATCTGCACAGCCTGTGCCGCCTGCGGAACAGCAGGAAACTCCCGAATACCCCGAAACGGTGCAGGTATCCGAAGGGACTTTCCGGCAGGTGCGGGACGACAGTCTAGTGCTACTTTCCCAGGGAATCGAGCACAGGCTTGTGCGTTCGGAAGAAGGGCCGTTCCAGATTTTCGTTGTGCCTGAGATGGAGGGTGCGGCAAGGCTCCAGCTGGAACTGTACCACAAGGAGAATCCCCCGAAGGAGGAGAACCCGCCCATACCGCTGAGTTTCAGCCTGCAGCCCCTGTGGGTGCTGCTTGCGCCCATTCTCGTAACACTGCTGCAATTCACGGACAAAATAAACCTCCACAGCGAAGGGGTCTCCGACGCGGCCAAGGTCCTGAAGGGGGAATGGTGGCGAAGCCTTACCGCACAGACCCTGCACGGCGACGCCAGGCATTTGGCGTCGAACCTGCTCTGCGGATACATCGTAATGAACATGATTACCTTCCGTATTCCGCTCCTCAGACTTGCGCCCTTTATCGCCGTGGCCGCCGCCGTGGCAAATCTCTGTGTGTCGGCCACGGTGCAGACGGACTTTCGCTCCCTGGGGTTTTCCACCTTCGTGTTCGCCGCCATCGGATGCCTTTCGGTCATCGAGTTCCGACTGATGCCCAAGGAAAGCCACGGGATGCTCCGCAGGTTCGCACCCCTGTGCGGGGCGGCATCGCTGGCGGTGTTTCTCGGGCTTGGAGAGAACGCAGACATCCTGGGACACGCCTACGGGTTCGTGGCGGGGCTGTTCTGCGGATTCATTCCGAAAAAAAAGAGCCTGCGCTGGGGGACTCCCCTTTCGAGCGCAGACGGTATTGGTCTATTGATGTATTACGGCCTGTACCTGTTGGCCTGGAAACTGGCGCTGGGCTAAACAGCGCACTTGACGGCAAGCGGTTCCCGCTCCGCCATTTCGTCCAGCTGGATCTGGTGCAGCACCACACGGCCCTGGGCAAGGCTTTCGGGCACGTCGATGATGCGCTGGTTGCTGGAGCCGCGGAACTTGAGTTCCAGGGAACGTTTCGCCATCACGAAGGGGCCGTCAATCAGGATGTCGGCAAAGGTGAGCAGTTCGAAAAAGTCCGGACGCTCTTCCTTCAGTTCCATGAGACGTTCGTAGGTATAACCCGTGTAGATAATCAGGTTCATACCCCGTTCCTTGATTTCGCGGGCCAGCGGGATCAGGGCCGCCGATTGCTCCATGGGGTCGCCGCCGCTGAAAGTGACTCCGTCCAGCAGGGGGTTCTCGTCGATCATCGCAAGAATCTCTTCGATATCGATAAAGTGCCCGCCTGCAAAGTCGTGGGTCTGCGGGTTCTGGCAACCGGGGCAATGATGGTGACAGCCCTGGGTGAAAACCGTCATGCGGATACCGGGCCCGTCCACAAAGGATTCCGGCTCAATTCCCGCAATGCGGAGTCTCGGAGTTTGCTGTTCCGTATTACACCCCGTGCTTTACGCGGTCGTTCACTTCGGCGCGCTTCGCGTTGTTGAAACGGTCGATGGTACCTACCAGGTAACCGGTGATGCGGCGGATGCGTTCGAAACCCACACCCTCGCCATACTTGCTCAGTTCTTTTTCAGACATGTTGTCCTCCTTATGTTAATTATGATTTCGGATTTCAGATTTCAGAATTATTTTCATTCATCAAATTCCGAACTCCGAAATCTTAAATCTGAATTTATCTAATTCCCTTGAACGCAGGCATACCCGGGTAAAGCTTGCGCAGTTCCTCGATCTTGGCCTCGGAAATGGCGTGACCTTCGCTACGTCCGCAGCGGGGGCAGCAGTCTCCGATAACACCCACGAATCCGCAAACCGGGTCGCGGTCCACCGGGTGGTTGATGCTTCCGTAACCGATGCCGGATTTTGCCATGTGGTGCACGATCTTCTCGAAGGCGTCCAGGTTCTGGCTCGGGTCGCCATCCAGTTCCACGTAGCTGATGTGGCCAGCGTTGGTGAGAGCGTGGTACGGGGCTTCCAGAGAAATCTTCTTGAAAGCCGAAATCTTGTAGTACACCGGCACGTGGAAAGAGTTGGTGTAGTAATCGCGGTCGGTAACGCCCGGGATAATGCCGAACTTCTTCTTGTCCATGCGCACGAAACGACCGGAAAGGCCTTCGGCGGGAGTAGCCAGCAAGCTGAAGTTCAGGCCAAGGCGCTTGGATTCCTTGTCGCAGAATTCACGCATGTGGCCGATAATCTTGAGACCCAGTTCCTGGGAAGCCTCGGATTCGCCGTGATGCTTGCCGGTAAGGGCCACCAGGGTTTCGGCAAGGCCGATGAAACCGATGGAAAGAGTGCCGTGCTTGATGACTTCGCCCACGGTATCCTCCCAGCCCAGCTTTTCGGAATCGATCCACACGCCCTGTCCCATGAGGAAGGGGAAGTTCTTGACCTTGCGACGGCTCTGCACAGCAAAGCGTTCCATGAGCTGGTCACTCACCAGTTGCAGCATGCGGTCCAGTTCCTTGAAGAACAGGTCCACGGACTTCATCTTGATGGCGATGCGGGGCAGGTTGATAGAGGTGAAGCTCAGGTTACCACGGCCGAAACTGATTTCGCGGGTCGGGTCGTAGTTGTTGCCGATCACGCGGGTACGGCAACCCATGTAAGAGATTTCCGTTTCGGGGTGGCCCGGCTTGTAGTACTGCAGGTTGTACGGAGCATCCTGGAAGCTGAAGTTGGGGAACAGGCGCTTCGCGCTCACCTTGCAGGCCAGCTTGAACAGGTCGTAGTTGGGGTCGCCAGGATTCAGGCTGATGCCTTCCTTGACACGGAAAATCTGGATGGGGAAAATGGCCGTCTCGCCGCCGCCCAGGCCCTCGTCGGTGGTGAGCAGCAGGTTACGCATGACCATGCGGGCTTCGGGCTCGGTGCACATGCCGTAGTTGATGCTAGAGAACGGCGTCTGGGCGCCGGCGCGGCTGTGCATGGAGTTCAGGTTGTGCACGAAAGCTTCCATGGCCTGGAAGGTGGTCTTGTCCGTTTCTTCGTAGGCCTGCTTCTCGGCGAACTTCTGGGCCTTCATCACGATTTCGGTGTCATAGACCTTGGAAAGCTCGCGGGCTTCGGCTTCCACAAACTTCTCGTTGGGCACGAGGGTCGCCACCATGCCCATCTCGGCCATTTCGGAGTGGAGCTTCTTGACCACCGGAAGGATTTCCTCTTCTTCCTTGCCGGTAAAGAGAATCAGGGCCTTCACCAGGTTGGAGAGGTAGGCCTTGCGGTAAGTAATGCGCACGCCATCGGCCATGGCGTAGTCGAAGTTGGGAATGGACTGGCCACCGTGCTGGTCGTTCTGGTTACTTTGTATGGCAATGGCGGCAAGAGCCGCGTAGCTGCGGATATCCTTGGGTTCGCGCAGGTGGCCGTGACCGGTGTTGAAGCCGCCCTTGAACAGTTTCTTCAGGTCGATCTGGCAGCAGGTCATGGTGAGGGAGTAGAAGTCCAAATCGTGGATGTGGATATCGCCCTCGGAGTGTGCGCGGCTGTGCTCGGGCTTGAGCATCATCATGGTGTAGAAATGCTTGGCCGATTCGGAGCCGTACTTGAGCATGGTGCCCATGGCGGTGTCGCCGTCGATGTTCGCGTTTTCGCGCTTGAGGTCGGATTCCTTGGCGGAACTGAAAGTAATGTCGCGGAGCGTGTGCATGAGGCGGGTGTTCACTTCGCGGATGCGGGTACGCTCGGCACGGTACAGGATGTAGCTCTTGGCGGTATCGGCAAAACCGCCCTCGGTCAGGGCCTTTTCAACGGCGTCCTGGATTTCCTCGATTTCGGGCTTTACCTTGCCCTCGGCTTCCAAGAGGCCAACGGCGCTTGCCGCCACCTGGAGGGCCGTGCTGGAGAGCACGTCGTCGTTTCCCAACAAATTCAGCTGGTCCTGGGAGGCCTTGATCTGTTCGTCCAATTCACCAGAGGCGCGGAAAGCCTTCTCGATAGCGGCAGAAATCTTCTCGATGTTAAACGGCATCTCGCGGCCGTCGCGCTTTTTCACTGTAACAATCATTACTTTTACCTTTTTTTCATCAAAATGGGTCAGCGGTCAAATAATAACAAAAAACACCATATCTTGTGCTTTTCAATTCAAGACCACCACAACATGTGGTGATTTTGAGGTCGGACCACCACCAGAGGTCGGGGGAATTTTCGTCCAACTCCTTAATACACAAATATTTAAGGAAAACAGAAAAAAGTAAGATTGTGGAAAGCTACCGGGAAGATTACGCCCCTTTGTGGCCATATATAACAGAAAAAAGGCAGAAACGGCGAATGTCCGGGAAAAAAGTAGATTTAATCAAAAATATATATCGTTTCAATCAAAACTATTCATTTGACAATATTGAATACGGGGCTTAAATTATAAATGTAACAAGCAAGCGTTCCGGCAAGCGGTACCGCCCGCCCCGAGGAGGAATTATGAAAAAGGAAGCGGTAGTCTCCGGAGAAACGGCACTCTTTGGCGCCAAAACCGACGACCAGGAAGTCCGGGAAAAAGTGGGCAAGCTCCTCTTTACGGACCACGGCTGGACCCAGGTCAAGGGTAACGGCAGCGTAATGCTGGTGGACAAGTACGTGGATCTGCAATCCGACACCAGCGTGGACGCCTACGTGAACACCATCGACAAGGCCATGGCCGAATTCAAGAAGGCCGCGAAGAAAAAAATGTAATTGAGCGGGCATCACTTTGATACTCGACGCACTCCTCTACGATAGTGAATCACGCTTCTGCACCTTCAAGGGCATCAGATTCATGTGTCCGAAATGATTTTAAAAACGACATATACTGATAATGCCATCCCGTACTCTTTTTGAAAAAAAACTAAAATACAATGAATTATGCTGAAAAATATCAACTTTTTTTTCCGATACCTACTTAAGACAAAACGCCTTCTTCACTATGCGTTTCACGCATACTGGGCATGAAAATTAAGCATTTTGCGCATGCTCCGAAAAAATTTATATTATATGCGAAACATTTCGGAGTGGCAAAATGAAACTCAAGTTTTTAACGTTATTTTCAATCCTTGCGCTCGCTGCGAGCGTGTTTGCGGAGAGTGCCATGAACAACATTACGGTAAACCTGCGCTATACGGGTAAGAACGGGGCGGCAAAGAAGTTCGCCGAAGAGATGGTCTCTAGCGGGACGGTGGCGAAAATCCGTGCCGAGAAGGGCAACATCCGCTATGAATATTTCCAGTCGCTGGACGATCCCGAAACCATCTTGCTGATTGACGCGTGGGAAAGCCAGGCCGCCATCGATGTGCACCACGCTTCGCCTATGATGAAGACGATTGCGAAACTCCGCGACAAGTACGACTTGAAAATGACTGTCGAACGCTACACGCCCGACAACACCATGCCCAAGACCGACGAAAAGTTCATCAGGAAGTAGCCCTATGAAATCGCCCGCGTTGTTTTCGACATTGCTACTGGCTTTGTTTTTGAGCCTCTTTGCTGCGTGTTCCGACGACAGCTCGTCCTCGCCGACAGATGCCGGGGAAGCTGTCGAATCCAGCGTCTCGCAAGACGGCAAAAACTCCGCGACTTCGAGTTCTGCAACTTCAAAGGACGAAACTTCATCCAGTTCCGCGACATCGGCAAATAAATCCCGTGGCAAAACACTCGTGGCTTACTTTTCCAGAACGGGCAACACTAAGCCACTGGCCGAATACACTGCGGAATACCTGGACGCAACATTGTTCGAAATCACCGCAAAAATCCCTTACACCGACGAAGACATCGCCTATTATACGGACTGCCGCGCCGACCGCGAACAGAAAGACGAATCCGCCCGCCCCGAAATCGCGACCGCTGTCGAGAACATGGACGAATACGATACCGTCATCATCGCGCACCCGATATGGCACGGGATTGCACCCCGCATCATAAGCACGTTCCTCGAGGGCTACGACTTTTCCGGCAAGACCTTGCTCACCTTCTGCACGTCGGCTTCAAGCCCGCTGGGCCAAAGCGCCAAACTGCTGCAGGAACTTACGCCCAATTCCACCTGGCTCGAAAGCAAGCGCTTCGCCATCGGCACCAGCCGCGAGGAAATCGAAGAATGGCTGGAAGACGTTCTGCACCCGTAACCCATAGTCGACCATCATCGGGATTGCCATGAATTTTAAGAATTACTTAACTGCAAGCGTTGTTTTGACCGCATTCCTGGCCGCGGCCGCCTTTGCCGGTGGTGCCATCGACGTTCATTCCCACATGATTCCTGCGGATTATTTGGCCAATTTGCAAAAGCATAACGCTCTGCTGGACGAAGGTTTTCCGCTCCCCAAGTGGGACGTGAGCGCCCACCTGAAATGGATGGACGAAGCCCAGGTGCAAACCTCTGTTTTGACGCTGGCTGCCCCGCAGCCCTATTTCGGCGACGCGAACGAAAGTGCCGCCATCATCCGCAAGGTGAACGAGGTCGGTGCATCCCTGAAAAAGCAACACCCTGGCCGGTTCATGTACTGCGCGGCACTCCCGCTGCCCGACGTGAAAAAGTCCATCGTCGAAGCGGCTTACGCCCTCGATACGCTCAAGGCCGACTGCATCAAGCTTGCGACCAACGTAAAGGGTCAGTACCTGGGCGCGCCCGAACTGGACCCCCTGTTTGACTACCTGAACAAAAAGCACTCCGTCGTGATTCTGCACCCGCACAGGCCGGAGCCCGTCAACAAGGACGTAATGAAGCAGACGCCGCTTGCCATGCAGGAATACCTTTCCGAAACCACCCGAGCCGTCACCAACATGATTTCCAGGAACGTGCTGGCCCGCTACCCGAACGTGAAGGTGGTGGTGCCCCATTGCGGTGCATACCTCCCGCTCGCCTTGCCCCGCATGAAGTCGCTGATTCCCGTGATGCAGCAGAACAAGCTCATCGGGAAAATCGACTGGGAAAAGAACCTGGCCTCGCTCTATTACGACCTTGCCGGAGCGCACTCCGCAGAGACCATCCGCATGATGCTCACCATCACCACGCCCGACCACTTGCTTTACGGCTCCGATTACCCCTACGTGGCGCCCAAGGTGCTTACTGCGAGCATAGAACGGCTCAAGGCCTACCTGAAAAAAGAGGCTGACCTTGCGCCCTATTACGACATGATTCTTGAAGGCAACGCCCGCGCGCTGTTTGTCGATAAGGCATCCAGCGGGAAATAGATTCTACGCCAACGTCACCTTGAAAAATTCCACGTTCATTTCGCGGTCGGCGAGCGGCACAATCTTGCGGTCCTTGGGAATTTCGTAATCGAACTGGTGGTCCGAAACGAAGGTCAACAGCGATGACTGTTCGATGAGCTTTGAAATGCCCTTCACGCTGTCGTGCTTGATGAAGGTGACATCGGGAATCTTCTTGCGCTTGACCTGCTCCCAGAACCCTACGTTGCTGCGCTGGATGATGGTTTCGCCCTTGAGTTCCCGGAGCCTGATGGACTTGCGCTTGGCGAGCGGGTGTTTTTTCGGGAGTGCAATCGAGAGCCGCTCCTGCATATACTTTTCGGCGCGGTATTTCTTTGCGCGTGGGGCCCTGAGCGTGATGCCGATATCCGCCGAGCCCTCGTTCAGCGCCTTCAGAACGCCCGCCTCGTTGTCGATAATTTCGTAAGTGACCTGCGCACCGGGGTATTTTTCCTGCAGTTCCTGCACCATCCGCATGGCGGGGAGGATGGCCACCGACGCGATGGAAAACGTGCGCGTGCCTGCCCCCTGCGGACTCACCTTTTCCATCATCTCGCCTTGCAAATCCATGATGCGCTTCGCGTATTCGGCAACCGTGCGTCCCTTCTCGTTCAGCTCGATGCGGTTCTTTTTGCGCTCAAAGAGAGGTGCGCCTATTTCGACTTCCAGCTTCTTGAACGCGCGGCTCACCGCCGGCTGCGAAGTGTAGAGCTTGTCCGCTACGGTAGAAAGCGTCCCGTATTCCAGGAACCCGGCCAGCAATCGCAAGATGTAAGTCTCGACAAACATAAAAAGCCCCTTTTGGGGAGAATATAATAATTCTGCTATGCGTCAAGCGAATAGTGGGGCTATTTTCACCAGTTTTCGTAGCGGTGTCCCGTATCGAGGGCGGCGATTTGCTTCATTTCGTCGTCTGTCAACTCGAAATCGAAAATCGAGATGTTCTCTGCGATGTGGTCGGGGTTCTTGGAGCCCGGAATGGCAATGTAGCCCGATTGCACATGCCAGCGCAACACCACCTGTGCGGCCGATTTCCCGTGAGCCTTCGCTATCATTGCGACAACTTTGTTCCCCAAGACGTCTTCGGTGTGGCCGCGCCCGCCCAGCGGGTAATAAGATTCCACCACAGCGCCGTAGCGCTTTGCGTATTCCTTGAATTCCGTGTTCTGGTAAAACACATGGTTTTCGTTTTGCACCACGGCAGGCTTGATTTCGAAATCGGCAAAAAAGCGCTTCGCCGTCTTTTCGGTGTAGTAGTTCGAAATGCCGATGGAACGAATTTTCTTCGCCTTCACCGCACGTTCCATAGCCTTGTAAACCGCCTTGTCCTCGGCGTCGCTCCCGTGCTGGTGCAACAGCATCAAATCAATATATTCGAGCCCCAGTTTTTCAAGAGAGTCGTCGATGTCTTCGTCCAGGGAACTGCTCCACGGCACAAGTTTCGACGTCACGAACAAATCTTCGCGCTTCACGAGCCCATCGTCAATCGCCCGGCGGATTCCCCTACCCACGGCTTCTTCGTTGTCGTAGTATTTCGCCGTATCAATCAATCGATACCCGTTCTTGATGGCGACATAGACTGCGTCTTCAGCCACCTTGCCGCGCAAAGTCCAAGTGCCAAGCCCGAGAACCGGCATATCGAAACCCGAATTCAACTTGACCGTTGGGGCCGCCCCTTTGCTGTTCTGCACGCTTGAATCTCCTTTGTTCGAAACCTTCGGCACCGCCTGCGACGCCGCATCGCTCGAACACGCCATGAACAGGAAAACGAACAAGAAACTGAACCACCTCATGTCCTAAAAATAACCAAATCCCGCCATAAATCAAAATACTTATTTCGCATAAAAGATATGCTTTGAAGGCATAGGCGGGGGAAGCTTCCCCCTCGCTCACCTTCGTTGGCTCAGGGACCAAGCCGGGGAACGCCCATAAGACATTGGTTACGGTGGTAATTTTTTCTCTGTAGATTCGCAAACATTACTGAAATCAGTCCTAAGTCACACTAGTCTTGTTGCACAAACGGACAGAAAAATGTATATTGGAAATGTAATAGGGGAAAGCTATGGTGTTCGCCGAAAACATATTACGGATATTCCGTGAAAACAAACTTCTTGCGAAGTATCGCCTGAAGGATGTCTTTGTTTTCGGTTCGTCTGTTCGAACAGCAACTCCCAACGACATCGACCTGCTAGTCCGTGATTTCCAGGACTACAATGACCTGCTGTCCTTGCGAAAGGAACTTTCCGAAAAAACTGGCAAGTCCGTGGATGTCGTCATAGAGAAGTTCGCAAACCCCATTATCCTGTATCGAGCAAGCAAGGAGTCCATCCGTGTCGAATGACCCCAAGAACGACCTTTTCCACTTATTGGGAATGCTCGAATCCCTGTTGAAAATTCAAAAATATACACGGGATATTCATTCCACTGAAGAACTTCTTGAGAAAGAAGATCAGATGGTATTCAATGCGTGTCTGACCTTGCTAGCAAACATAGGCGAATCCATCAACAAGCTCTCGGACGATGCCAAAGCGGGAATCGCAAGCGAAAACATTCAGGCAATTCGCGGTATGCGCAACAGGATTGTTCACGATTATGCAGGACTCGACTCGTTTGTTGTTTACAACACTATAAAGAACGATCTTGATCCGCTAAAGGAAACCTTTATCAAAATCATTCGGGAAGGTCTAGCAAACAAGTCCTTTGACGAAGGTGAATTTGAAGCAGCGAAAAGCGCCGGTTTTTACAAGTTCATTGATTTCAGTGTAATTTAAGAGCTGTCGTACCGACCTGGCCCTTGACTGGGGAACGCCCAGCTTTTTACTCCCTGTTCGCGAATGCCTTGATGCCGCCTTCCATGAGGGTTGCGGCGAGGTCAATCATTTGCCGGAACGGGATTTTGCGGCCGTCTTGCACCCACTGGCGGTAGAGCGCGAGCGTGGTGTTGTTGAATGCCCGTATGATATTCTGGATGCAGACTTGCTTGGTGTGGAGTCGCATCGTTTTGGAATGGGTGTGGGCCATGACCCGGCGCTGCATGGGTTCGCGCACGTAGTCCAGACGGCTGTCGCAGGTGATTTTCTTGAAGAACTCGTCCTGCGATTCCATGAACTCGAAAAAAGAGCGCACGATTTCTTTCTGGTTGTCGAGGTAGTTGTAGTCCTTCACGAGCTCAATATAGCGCTCCATGTAGCCCGCCTGGATTTCGCGGAGCACGTCGTCGGTGCTTTCGTAGTGCAGGTAGAACGTGTTGCGGTTGATCATGGCGCGGTCGGCGAGCGCCTTGACGGTAATCTTTTCGTAGGGCATTTCGCAGACCATCTGCTTGAACGCCGTGTAGATGGATTCCTTGGTGCGCCTGATGCGCAAGTCTTCTTTGTGGGCGGCTGGTTTCATGCCGTTAAATATACAAAATAATTTGCACTTTTTAAACATCTGTCGCTTATTTTGCACTAGCCCATAACTTGCCATTTGAATTCGGGTCAAAACAACCTATAATTCATGTGTAAACAACAAAAATGCGCAAACAAGGAGCACTTATGGACTGCAAAGAAGAAATCGTTGATTCCCGAATCCCGGACCCCGAGGCCTTTGAAATCGGCTCGAAGAACGCCAAGATCCTGTTCAAGCTGAACCACACCATGCCCATGACCGAGGAATACGGCAAGGTGGTCAAGGAACTGTTCGGCGACAATATCGGCGAAGGGACGATGCTCACGGCTCCGCTTCAGGGTGTGTGCTTTGAGCGCGTGAAAATCGGGAAGAACGTGTATATCGGCAGCAACTTGCTCCTGATGGCCCGCGGCGGCATCACCATCGAGGACGGTGCTTGGATTGCGGCCAATGTGCAGTTGCTTTCGAACAACCACGACCTTTACGATCGTGCGGTTTTGCAGTGCAAGCCCGTGCTTATCAAGGAAGACGCGTGGCTTGGTGCGGGTGTTTCCGTGTTGCCCGGCGTGTGCATCGGTAAGCATGCCGTGGTGGGCGCGGGTTCCGTGGTCACGAAGGACATTCCCGACTACGCCGTTGCCGTGGGCAGCCCGGCCAAGGTGGTGCGCATGCTCAATCCGGAAAAATTCGCATAACCGCGGCACTTGCCACAAGGAGAACCAAAATGAAAAAACTCGTTACACTTTTAACTGTCGCTGCGGCCCTTTTGTTTTCTGCTTGCGACTGCAACAAGGAGGCACAAATGAAAATGGAAGAACTTATGGAAAAGCAGGCGTTGAAGGAACTGGTGGACACCTTCTCGAATCTGGCCGACATGCGTGACACCAAGACCCAGAGCATGCTTTTTACCGAAGATGCCACCATGACTTCCATCGTGGGCGGAAAAGCCTCTACGCTCAAGGGGCGTGACGAAATCGAGAAAGCCTGCGCCAAGTTCCTCTCGTTGTTCGATACGGTTTACCATTCCAACGGCCAGCAGGTAGTGACCATCGACGGTGACCGCGCCAAGGGAGTGTCTTATTGCACCGTGATGCTCATCGGGAAAAACGCGGAGGGCGTGCGCACGCAAAATTTACAGGGCGTTCGTTATGAGGACGAATACCAAAAGATTGACGGCAAGTGGTATATCGCAAAACGCACTTCCCATTTTGAATGGTCCGATGTGCGCCCGGCGGGAAATTAATAAGGAGAACCAAAATGAACAAGACTGTTGCTATGATGCTTTCGACGGCGGTGCTCGCTGCTGCGGCGGGGACTGCCACCCCGAAGGTGAAACCAGTCACCATCCCGTTGAACGACGGGCGTGCCATTCCGCAGTTCGGGCTCGGCACTTACAATTCTTCGCTGGCCGAGGCGAAGGACGCCCTGGCGGTGGCGCTCAAGCTCGGCTACAGGCACGTGGATACGGCTCACGCCTACCGCAACGAGCGTGGCGTCGGCGCTGCCGTGAAGGAGTCGGGAATTCCCCGCGAAGAAATCTGGATTACCTCCAAGCTCTGGCCCACGGATTACGATCACGGCAATGCGGCTGAATCTATCGACAAGATGCTGGAGCGTCTGGGCGTGGACTACATCGACCTGGTTTACCTGCACCAGCCTGTGGGCGACTACATGGCGGGCTGGCGCGGCCTCGAAGAGGCGGTGAAGCAGGGCAAGATCAAGTCCATCGGGATTTCGAACTTCGACATGGACGAGCGTGCATTCGACGAAATCATCGCGAAGGCGAAAATCAGGCCCGCCATCGTGCAGATTGAACTGCACCCGTATGCGCAGCGCAAGGCCTTCCGCGAAAAGTGCAAAAAGCTCGGCATCGCGGTGGAAGGCTGGTTCCCGCTGGGCGGCACCGGCGGCAACGCGACCCTCTTTGGCGACAAGACCATCAAGGAACTGGCGGCAAAATACAAGAAGTCGCCCGCGCAGATTATCCTCCGCTGGCACGTGCAGGAAGGCTTTTCCACGATTCCCGGCGCCCGCAACCCGGATTACATCAAGGAAAACATCGAGGTCTATAACTTCAAGCTTTCCGAAGACGACATGAAAAGGATTCGCGGCCTCGACAAGGAAAAGCGCTTCTTTACCTCGACCCTTGCCGAAATCCAGCATTTCAAGGACTGGAACCCCGGCGACTAAGGGCCGTCATTGCCGCCGACCGTTTGTTCACTATGCGCTACACGCATAGTGGGCATAAAAATTACGCATTACGCGGCCGTCCTGAAATTATTTATATTAAAGGCAACCGGTTCAAAAGAATTTTTAACGAAAAAGGCGGATCCCATGAAAAAAATCACCTTGATTCTTTTATCACTTCTTCTAGGAGTCTCTATGGCAGCAGAAAAGAAAATCCTCGTCGTTTACTATTCCCGTGCCGATGAAAACTACACCGTCGGGAACATTTCCAAGGGCAATACCGAAATCATTGCCGAGATGATTGCGAAAAAGACAGGCGGCACGCTCTTGCATGTGGAGCCCGCGAAGGAATACCCCAGGGTCTACGACGACTGCATCAACGTGGCCAAGAAGGAACTTGCGCAGGACGCGCGACCGGCCATCAAGCCGGTGAACGTGAACCCCGAAGAATTCGACGAAATCTACGTCGGTTACCCGGTGTGGTGGGGCGAGATGCCTATGCCCATGTTCACCTTCTTCGAGAAGTATAACCTGAAGGGCAAGACGATCCACCCGTTCGTGACTCACGAAGGCAGCGGCCTTTCGGGTGTGCAGCGCCTCAAGAAGGTGACCGGCGCGAACGTGACTCCCGGCCTCGCCATCTACGGACACGTGGCCCAGAACGAACGCGACAAGGCCCAGAAAGAAGTCGACAAGTGGGTGAAGTAGGCTTGCACCTTACCGGCGGAACGTCATCAGAGAAATTTCTAGCAGAAGGTCACGGTGATTTCCGTGCCTACGCCTATGGCGGATTGTAACGAAATCTCTGCATGGTGCACTTCGGCGATATGCTTAACAATGGCAAGGCCCAATCCCGTGCCGCCTGTAGCCTTGGAGCGACTCTTGTCCACACGGTAAAACCGTTCAAAAATACGTGGCTGGTTTTCTTCGGGAATGCCAATCCCTGTATCCTTCACAGCAATGGATTTTTGTTGCACTAGAATACACACGGAACCGCCCGTTTCTGTATAGCGAATGGAATTGTCGACCAAGTTGTAAAGCATCTCGAATAGGAGCCGACGATTGCCGTAAACCTCTGCGTTTTTACACCCTTCCAACGCCACACGAACACCCTTCTTTTCGGCGTTGAAGGAGAGCTCGTCAATACAGTTTGAAGCCAGTGTCCACAAATTCACGGATTCGTCCAGTCCAATCACAGATTCTCCCGAGGAGTCAAGTTTGGAAAGGGTCATAATATCGTTGGCGATAGAAAGGAGACGGCCTGCTTCTTTGTGGATTTTTCCAGCAAAGCGTTTTACGTCTTCGGGTTTCGCCATACCATTTTCGATGAGTTCCGCATATCCAGAAATGGATGTCAATGGCGTTTTGAGTTCATGGGAGGCGTTAGCCGTAAACTCATCTCGCATCTTGGCCGTTTTCTTTTTTTCTTCAGAAAGTTGTTCAATGGTGAGTTGAAGTTCCCGATTCTGCTTACGGATAGTTTTGACTAGTGGTGCAATTTCTTTGTATATCCCTTCGTCATCCATAAGTTCTGGCTGTCCCAAGTTTTCAGCCAATTTCTGCACCGGTCGCACAAAAGCGCGGCTCAAGCCAAAAGCAATCAGAACAGCCACAACAACAATACCTGTCAACAGCGCTAATAGGTAAGGCATGGTCTTAGATACGGATTCGTGAAGACTCGCTTGACGACGACTTAAACGCAGAATTTTGCCGTCTGACAGTCGTTCTGCAAAATAGAACACTTGGGCATTCAAAGTCACTGAATAGCGGAGGTTTTCACCGATTCCTTTGGAATTTGCGTCCATGATTTCGGGACGACTCTTATGATTTTCCATTTTGCCTGCTTTCGCATCACTTTCGTAGAGGACCTTTCCGTCCCGGTCCACCAGAGTTACGCGCAAACGTTTGCTGGCAATGGAATCCAGATTTTTTCGGAAGTTCTCAGAAGGAATCTGTCCATAGAAATTTTTGATAAGGGAGGCTGTTTCCCTCAAATCTCGCTTCTGCTGTTCGGACATTTCATTTTCAAAAACGCGAGCCGTAAAATACACTGCAAAGAGAGCGGCGAGAACTCCGACATAAATCAAGCTGAAACGGAGACTGTTTTTCATTGAACTTTGTACCCCACGTTTCGCACGGTCTGTATGATAGAGCCTTGTACCCCTAACTTCTGCCGAAGCGTTTTTATGTGCATATCCACGGTGCGTGTATCCATATCAAAATCCACCCCCCAAATCTTTTCTAGAATCTGTTGCCTAGAGAAAACAGTTCCCGGTCGGGACATCAGGAGTTTCAAAAGTTCATATTCCTTAAAAGTGAGTTCTACAGCGATTCCGCCAACAGTTACCGAACGACGCTGGTCATCGAGTGTCACTCCTCCTAGAGCCAAGTTCAACACCTCCGCATTTTCGGATGAGCTTCGTTCAGAACGGCGTAGCACGGCTCGCACACGTGAAATGAATTCTAGAACGCCAAATGGTTTTGCTATGTAGTCGTCCGCTCCCAAGTCAAGTCCCTTCACTTTGTCAAGTTCAGTTCCTTTCGCCGTAAGCATGATGACGGGGATGTCCTTTGTGTTTTCTTGCACTCGCAAGCGTTTGAGAATGTTTAAACCATCTTCGCCAGGGAGCATAATATCCAAAATAAACAAGTCTGGCACCCTAGTCTTAACTTGTTCGTCCATAACTTTACCGCATTCGAAAGCCATCACGTCAAAACCGCTGCTTTTTAAAGCATAAGTTTCCATTTCCCGAACTTCGATATCGTCTTCCACAATATAAATCATAGGACCACACACAAATTATTGTTTTACAGTTAGGAATTTCCTGCTGGCTTTGGCTACAGAACTGATCGCATCCAACAATGCCCAGGACTCATAAAGAATAGTTAAATAAAGGATCTCCGCGCGGATGTTTTCGGAAACCCCCTTCATCATTTCCGCTTTACGCTCGTCAAATATCCTCGCCCCTTCTTCCCGCAATTGTTCGCGGACCTCGCTATAGTTCCTGAAATCCATGGTTTCTATCATCGAGGCCGTCTTTTCAATCCGTATCTTCACGCGGGATGCCGTACGCAAAAGCTCTTTTCTTTTTTCGTAGTCCAAGGGACTGAAAGCGTTATCCACGTGGTTCTTGCATGGCGAAGAAATCTGTTCCAGACTAAACAATGCATCTCCCATAAAATCATTTGCCTGGTACAAAAAGAAATTCTTTACCACCATATCCTCCTGGGCAAGTCTTTCCGTACATAAGGTTCCATGGCGACGGTTCCTCTGAATATGTTTTTTTAGAATTTTAATTTGTTTGTTCACGGAGCGTAGTTTTCCCAAGTTTTCTCGCAAAAGTCCCACAATTATCTTTTCGTAGCAGTCAGCGCACCAACGGAGTATTTCGCTCCACTCACCACGACTGTATTCCTGTATAAGGGGGTATACCTTTGTCTCGGGGGGAGCCGTCAGGATGTTATCAAACAATTCCTCCGCCTTACCCTTCTTGTTTTCTCGGTATTTCAGGTTCGAACGAATCAATACGAAAATGACCACGGCAAAAAGACTGAATATGGCAGGGAAACCGCCAAAGTAAAGCACAGTCGCCACAGCAGAAGCACTGGCAAATGCGGCGAAGGCCGTAAGGAACCATCCGCCAATTACCGAGAGTACCCCTGTAATGCGGTATACGGCCGTTTCACGGTTCCATGCCTTGTCGGCAAGACTAGTGCCCATAGCCACCATGAATGTCACGTAGGTCGTAGAAAGGGGGAGTTTCAGGGACGTGCCCAATGCAATGAGGGAGCTTGCAAGCATTAGGTTTACGCAAGCCCGCAATAAATCAAAGGCGGCGCCATCCTCTTCCAGAATCATTTCCTTGGTATTAAAGCGGGTGTTAATTTTATCCGAAATTTTCCTTGGAATAAATTCTGTTACAAATTTTACGACACCATTAGAACTGCGAACTAAGGCGCGAGCGACCGAATTTGTACCAAAGATTTCTTCAGAAGAATTTTGGGCCGCGAGGGATACGGAAGTCTTCACCACATTCCGGGCCTTCTTGGAAAACACAAGGGAAAATACCATGGTAAGCCCAGCAGCCATCAGCAAGTACCACTGTCCTGGTTCCGACTCCAGCAAGAAGGACATATTGAAATCCTGAGGGTTGCCCCCAGCAGCCATCAAGTGCTGCACCGAAGAAAGACTGGTGAGGGGCACACCCACAAAATTTACAAGGTCGTTTCCGGCAAAGGCTAGGGCCAGAGAAAAAGTCCCAAAAGCAATGATTACCTTGAGCACGTTTACTTTTACTGCATGGAGCAGGTGACAAAGGATGAAAAACGCGACGAACATGCCTGCCACAAGAACGGTCTCATTTTCCGCGAGAAACGCCTTGTAGCCCGGCCCCACGAAACTCATATTTTTGAGGCCCTTGATAAGGATAAAATAAAATATGGACGTCAGGGAAACGCTTCCAAAAACACCAATAAAGTATCGAATATACTTCTTGTAGCCAAAGGAGAAAACCAGGCGCGTCACATACTGCACCGCAAGGCCAACTACAAAAGCGATGGCCACCGAAAGGAAAATGCCCAAAATCACCGTCAGAGCCTTAGAGGTGTTGATGAGGTTTCCCAGTTCCAGGGTATCGTCAGAAAGAATCTTGATACTGGCGATAGCCACAGAGGCGCCCAAAAGTTCAAAGACCATTGATACCGTAGTTGATGTCGGCATACCGTAGGAATTGAATATGTCAAGGAGGATCACATCGGTAAACATCACCGCCGCATATACGCACATAAGTTCTGCAAAGGTGTAATACTGGGGCATATAAATACCATGCCGTGCGATATCCATCATGCCACTACTGAATGTGGCGCCACAAAAGACTCCTGCTGCAGCAAAAAACATCAGTGTTTTGTATTTAAAGGCCTTGCTCCCGACAGCAGAACTCAAGAAATTCACGGCATCGTTACTGACACCCACGAACAAGTCCATCAAGGCGAGCAGAAGCAGCATTGCCACAAGGATGATATAAAACGTAGTCATAAAATCTCCTAGGCGACAAACTAAAAAGCCTTGCGACAATACGCAAGGCGATGGAATGAAGTTTTCCAAAGGTTTTATTAGGACTTTACAAAGGCTTTACGCCGCTTTACACAGATTTTACTTTTGGCGGTGTAGTAAGTTATAAAGGCTGAAAAAGAAGTCGACAAGTGGGTGAAGTAGGCTACCCTTCGCAACATAGTCTCTTGCCGAGTTCGTAGGCTTTTTCCAGATCCTTGGGGAATTGCGTTTCCCGTATTTGCGCCTTGTGGGTCTCGTCAATTTGCGCCGCATCGTATTTGGCGTAGTCGTGGAACTGGTAGGTGTCGAAGGAGTAAAGGATTTCGGTCGGGCCGAATATTCCAAGGTTCTTTGCGCCTGCATCCATCAAGATGTCGTAGGCGTTCTCCCTGTAGATTGACATGTCGGGGCAGTTCATGGTGAAAATGGATGCCGAGCGTTTGGGCTTGTTCACCACGGGTTGCATAAAGTTCGAATAGTTTACGGCCGGGAAGACGAGCCTTTCCGTAAAGGCGCGCAGTCCGGCGGTGGGGTACCCGCAATAGACCGGCGAACCGCAAACCAAGATGTCGGCTTCTACGGCCCTTTCGAGAATGGGCTGCAAGCCGTCCTTGAAAGAACATACGCCCTTCCGGCCGCCCTTGACCTTGCAGGCGAAGCAGCTCATGCAGCCTTTGTAAACCAGGTCGCGGTCGTATAGGTTTACCATTTCCACCTCGGCACCTGCGTCTTTCGCACCTTCCATGGCGCGGTTCAGGAGTTTGGCCGTGTTGCCGTTCTTTCGGGGGCTCCCGTTGATAAACATTGCCTTGGTCATATTACAGAGTCCTCTTTTTGTTGCGGATTATGGTCAGCTTGTCCATGTCGAAATGGTCGATGCCGTATTGCAGAGAATCTAGAATTTCTTTTTTGCGGGCAAGGAACGGCCCGCTCAAATTCATGGATGACGTGTGGTGCGTATTGAGTTCGCAATCGCAGGTCAGGCGCTCCAGGAAAAGTTTCAGTTCCTGCATCAGTTCGCGTTCCGTAAGCGGCGTGAATTCCCCGCGGCGGGCTTCTTCCAGGAGCGGCGTCCCGGGGAACAGTGTGAGTCCGCCGGTGCCTACCAGCATGGGCTTCAGCTGGTTGAATATTTCCGCCGTGTGTATGGCGTGGTCTTCGCTGTGCTCGCGGCCCGCCACGCCGTTCAGGAAGGTGACCCAGTACTGGATTCCGGCCTCTTCCAGCTTGTGGCATTGCTCCAGAATATCTTCGGGAGCGTACCCCTTGTTGATGCGTTTCAGCGTCCAGGCGTCGCCGCTTTCTACGCCAAGAGAAATCTCGTTCACGCCGATATCGCGCAAGTTGCGCAACTGCTCCACGGTCTTGTTTTTCAGGTCAGAAACCCGTGTGGCCGTGTACATGTGCTCCAGTTCGGGCAGGTACTTTTTGATGAGTTCCAACCGGGGCATGAGCCTGTCGTAGGTGGGGGCCAGCGGGTTTGCGCTCAGCAGCTGGATGGTCTTTGCGTGAGGGTCGTCGGCACGGAGTTCGCGCAGGTCTTCTTCCAGCAGGTCCATGGGCTGCATGCGGAAGGACACGTCCTTGTACATGGTACAGAACTTGCAACTGTTGTGGGTGCAGCCCTGCGTAATCTGGATGAGGGGCCACGTGGGCCAATAGGGGTTCCTGTAAACGGGTTCGGTAAAATGCATATCTTTTTCCTTTTTTCTTGTCGGTTATAAGATATGCTCTTTTCTGAAATTCCGTATCGTTACTTACCGTTTGGTAAGTGGCCGCCCAGTATGATTCTCCGGTGTTCCATGCCCCATTCTGACATGCGGTAAACGATGATGTAGAGCTTTTTGCCGTGCTCGGTCACGCGGTATTCGACGCGGGGCGGGTAGCCGTAGCATTCGATTTTTTCGAGCAGTTTGTCCTGTTGCATTTGCCGCAGCCGCATGGTCAGGACCTTTTCGCTGAGCCCGTGGATGGAGGCGAGGATATCCTTGAAACGGGTGTTCCCGCAGAGGATTGCCGTGAGAATCTCGACGGTCCACTTGCTGCGCAGGACGTCCATGGTGTCGCCGATGGACATCACCTCGCGGCAGAGGGTCTTGGAATCCTTGACCGTGATTTCGCCTATGATTTTTTCGATGTTGTCTGAACTTTCGGGCATTTCAGTAGAAATATAACACATTTATAAATTCAAGGAGCGGGCGGGGGAAGCCTCCCCCTGATTGCAGCCTTGGCCTGTTGTCACCCTGGAGCGAAGCGATAGGGGATAGGGTCCAGGCCAAGTCTTCCATCACCCCCTCACCTAAGGGCTCCGCCCCTAAAACCCCGCAACCCTTCTCGTCATCCTCGCGACCTGTGGTGAGCGAAGTCGAATCAAGGCGAAGATCCGCTATCATCTTGCCGGATGCTTTGTTACCTAAATTTTACAATGGGGGGGGTATGGACTTTGGCAGGGGCATTACCTATATTTAAAAAGATAAACTATAGACGGGGATGTTTTTATGAGAAAGTCTTTCCAGCGTGTCATTGCTCCAATGTCCCTGAGCTTGCCGAAGGGTCGGCTCATAACCATCTTTATGTTGGCGGCAATCTTTGCCCTTTCCGCCTGCGACGATTCGTCGTCGGCAAGTGATGACAATAAAGAATCATCTGCTGTTGAGTCGTCTTCAAGTGTAAAGAGTTCCTCCGATGATTCGGTTGGTTCAACAATCGTGTCTAGCAATAGTGCAAAAAATGAACAAGGCAACGATTCCACTGAAAAGAACAACTCGTCTAATGGAAAGAGTAGCAGTAGCGGTTCAGACAAAAATAAAGTTGGTGTTTCTAGTAGTTCTACGGTAAATACAACAGAACCAGAGTCAAGTTCTTCAGATGTTGTGGCAGGATCTCGTTGTGAAAAGGAGGGCGATTCCGTATATACGCAATGGGGTACTGCTGACAAGATGTATGTTGTGAAATGTGTGGATGGCAGGTGGAAAGCTGTTCGGTATTTTCGCTTGGATAGTAGCCAAGTAGTTCAAAAGACTCGTGAAGAGAAAGAAGGTCTCGACAGTGTGTTCAACCCCGATGTGGCATATGGCGAATTCAAGGATGAACGCGACGGACATATATACAAGACAATTACTTTTGTTGATGGGGGCAACACGCGGACGATGTTTGCCCAAAACTTGAATTACGGCACGTTTGTGAAATTAGGGGAGGAATCTGATGCAGAGGTGCAGAAGCATTGTTACGATGATGACGAATGGTATTGTGATCACTTTTTTGGCGGACTTTACACGTGGAGTGAAGCCTTTGGTTTGCCA